>NZ_VRVH01000378.1:0-3632 GCF_008040095.1 Methylobacterium sp. WL6
CCCGAAACCCGCCCGAGAACGAGAAAGCCCCGGACGAGGGGTCCAGGGCTGCTCCGCCAAGTCACTGCGATCTATGGGATAAATTGGTAGCGGGAGAGGGACTCGAACCCCCGACACGAGGATTATGATTCCTCTGCTCTAACCAGCTGAGCTACCCCGCCCCAGCCCGCGGCCGTCTGCTCGGGCAGGCGGCCGGTTCGGAGATCGGCGGTATAGGGAACGGCGGCTTGCGGTGTCAACGCCCTGTTTCGGGATGGAGCCCGGGTTTTTTCGGGACCGGTTTGCGTCGCTTCCGCCGGGCCGCAACGGATCGGGCCGGGGCGGCTTATCGCACTGCGTGTCGTTCGAATGCCGGAACCCAGCGAGGGCCGTTTCCTTGTCAGACCTCCCATCCCAAGCGGCGCGGCCCTCCCGCCGCCATGCCGACCTCGGCGGCGACTTCTTCGACGTGGTCGAGGCCGCGCGCTTTCCCGAGACCATCCTGCGCGTCCGCAACCAGCCCTGGGCCGCGCGCGTCGGCCTCGACGGGCTGTCGGACGCCGAGTGGATCGCGCGGTTCGGCCGGTTCGAGCCCCTGCCCGGCTCGTTCCCGGCGCCGCTGGCCCTGCGCTATCACGGCCATCAGTTCCGCTCGTACAACCCCGATCTCGGCGACGGGCGCGGCTTCCTCTTTGCGCAGCTGCACGACCTGCGCGACGGGCGCCTGCTCGATCTCGCCACCAAGGGCAGCGGCACGACGCCGTGGTCGCGGGCCGGCGACGGGCGCCTGACCTTGAAGGGGGGCGTGCGCGAGGTGCTGGCCACCGCGCTCCTCGAAGCGCAGGGCGTGAACACCTCCAAGAGCTTCAGCCTGATCGAGACCGGCGAGGCTTTGGAGCGCGGCGACGAGCCCTCCCCCACCCGCTCGGCCGTGCTGGTGCGCCTGAGCCACGGCCACATCCGCATCGGCAGCTTCCAGCGCTTCCTGGCGCTCGACGAGCCGGGCAACGTCGCGCGGCTGCTCGATCACACGATCACCACCCACATGCCCGATCTCTGGCGCGAGTCGGTGGCCGAGCGGGCCGTCGCGTTCCTCGGCGAGGTCACGCGGCGGGTCGCGCTGATGGGCGCGCAATGGGCGGCGGCCGGCTTCGTCCACGGCGTGCTCAACACCGACAACATCAACGTCACCGGCGAGAGCTTCGATTACGGCCCGTGGCGCTGGCTGCCGGCCTACGACCCAAACTTCACCGCGGCCTACTTCGACACGCAAGGGCTCTACAGCTTCGGCCGGCAGCCGGAGGCGCTGTACTGGAACCTCGCCCGGCTGGCGGATTGCCTGCTGACGCTGGCGCCGCAGGCGGATCTCGAAGCCGCGCTCAAGGGCTTCGGCCCGGCCTTACAGGAGGGGTTCGCGGACGCGTTGCTCGCGCGGCTCGGGCTCGCTGAGGCGGGCGAGGAGGCGACCGATCGCCTGGTCGGGGCGTTCTGGCGCTTCCTGGCCGAGAGCGGCGCCCCGTTCGAGCAGACGTTCTTCGACTGGTACGGCGGGACGGCCAGCGCGGACCGTGCCGCGGCGAGCCCGTCCGCCGCGCTCTATGCCGGCGAGAGCTTCGCGCCGGTGCGCGCGGCCCTGCAGGGCATGGCGCCCGCCGCCGGGGCGAACCTCGCCCACCCCTACTTCGCGCAGGCGCGGCCGTGCACGCTGCTGATCGACGAGGTCGAGGCGCTCTGGGCGCCGATCGCGTCGTCCGACGACTGGTCGGTGCTCTCGGACAAGCTCGCGGCGATCGCGCACATGGCGGAGGCCTACGGCACCGCGCCGCTGCCCGTCGGATAGGGGCTCAGCGCTCCTCCTCCTCGCGCCGGCGCGCCTCGGCATGCCCGGCGCGGATGCCGAGGTCGACCATCACGCGGGTGATGCGCAGGCCGAGCCAGAACAGCAGGGCGCAGACGGCGACCGCGGCAGCGATCTTGAGTGGGCTCACGGGCGAAGGTCTCGCGACGGTGGACGATGCGTCCGAGTTAGGGCAGAGGCACGGCGGTGCGCGAGACCTTTCACATCGAAGTCCTCGGCCCTGAGCCGGGCGACGTCCAGACGCGGATCTCGGTGCGCAGCGCCGGGCTCGAGGGCGCGCAGGAACGCGCCTTGCGCCTGTTCGCCCGCGCCCGCGTCCCGCAGCGTTCGGGCGGGCCGGCGGAGGCGGTGCGGGTGATCGACGGCGCCGGGCGCGAGGTGTTCTTCCGCAGCCGCTTCGACGAGCCGGGCTGAGGCCATGCGCAAGGCTCTCGTCGTCCTGGCGCTGCTGGTGCTGGTCCCGGCCCTGTTCGTGCGCAGCTACAGCCTGCCGCCGGCTCCCGACCGGCGCGGCGGCACCACGATCCAGCTGACGCTGCCGAACCGGCCCCTGTTCGGCAGCCCGCGGGCCGACTGCGTCGGCGCGCCCGAGGACGATCCCGTGATCGCCTGCCTGATCGCCTCGGTGAACCGATCGCGGACCGAGGGCATCGTGCTGCTGTCGCTGCAGTTTTCGCCGACCGCCTACGGCTTGTCCGAGCGGGTCGCGCTCCTCGGCCGGGACGAGGCCGCCGGCAAGGCGCAGCTCGCCCGGATCGCGCGGTTCGGCTGGTAGAGGCGGACCGACCCGGGCTTCCCCATCATGTGGGCGTGATCATGTGGGCTTGATCATTTGGGCTTGGCCGGCGCGGCCGGCTCCAAGGCGGGCTTGGGCTTGCGCGCCTCCTGCAGGTCCTCGGCCTTCTCTTCGTCGGTGTCGCCCTTCTCGATCGTCTTCTCCGGGTCGGCGGCCAGGGTCTTCACGATCTCCAGAACGCGCTCGCACTCGGTGACGTAGGAATAGGTTTCGAGCACGATCGCCGCGTCGCGCAGCGTGCGCAGGTCGCGCACCGTCTGCTTGTTGGCGGCTTCCTGCAGCTCGCTCTTCCGGGCGATCGTCTCCTCGATCTTGGCGCCCTTCACGTCGCAGGCGGCTTCGACCGGCGTGGCGAGGCCGGCGGCGAGCATCAGGAGGGCGGCGTGAGCGAGGCGCATGCGTCAGGGTTCCGGGCGTCGTGCGTCGAGGGATCGGGATCAGGCGTGGTGGGCGTGGCTGCGCAGGATGTCGTTCGTGAGTGCGACCAGCTGGCTCGGCCGATAGGGTTTCGGCACGAAGATCGATTCGGGGACGGCCTCGCCCTGCGAGAGGCAGGCGCGGCCGCCGGAGGTGTAGACCACCGGGAGCGAGGGGCAATGCGCCCGGGCGGCCCGCGCTAGCGTGATCCCGTTCGTGTTGCGGGCGAGATCGATATCGGTGAAGAGCAAATCGACGGTCTCCCGGGCGAGGATCGCCTCGGCTTCCCAGGCATCCGCGGCGGTCAGGACGCGGTAGCCCTCATCGAGCAGCGCCTCCGCCGCCAGTTCGCAGACGAACGGCTCGTCCTCCACCACCAGGACGGTGGTGGGCGCGCGGTCGAGGTAGCTCGGCAGGCCGATGGCGGCGCAGGCGAAAGACATCATGACGCAACTCCAACTCACCCGGCGCGGAACGAAGGTCCCGCAGCCGGATCACAAGACCAACGGGGCCCTGTGCTCCGGCGTTCGCCGTGATTGCATCGAATTGCCGAGGTTTGGTGAGCGAAGCCTTAACCCTGCC
>NZ_VRVH01000379.1:0-3628 GCF_008040095.1 Methylobacterium sp. WL6
GCCTCCAACGTCATCCCCGAGCCGGTGGTCGCCCCGCCCCCGGCCCCGCCGGTGGTGGCGAGCGGGCGGGCCTCGGTGGTCGGCGCCTGGGACGCCAAGGACGCGACCGGGGGAAGCTGCAAGGTGACGCTCTCGAGCGCGCCGGCCCTCGACCTCTACAAGGCCTCCGCCGCCGGCTGCCCGAACAAGGATCTGGCCAAGGTCACGGCCTGGGATTTCCGCGACGGCGAGGTCTACCTGTACCAGCAGGGCGGCACGGTGGCCGCCCGCCTGCGGCAGGGCGGCGGCGCCCTCGACGGCGCGCTCACCAAGTCCGGCGCCTCCCTCGCGCTGGTGCGCTGAACCGGGAGGGCCCGCGCACCGGGGCTACGGGTTCACCCGCAGCCCGAGCAGGAAGGTGTTGTCGGAAAAGCTCGCCGTCGCCGCCGTGCTGGTGATCTCCTGGTAGAGGTAGGTGCCGCGCAGCGTCAGCCAGCGGTTGAAGCGGTAATCGAGCCGGGCAGTGGCCGAGAAGCCGGTCTCGCGGATCGACACCCCCTGGTAGTCGTTGCGGAGGTAGGCGCCGCCGACGATGATCGAGAGGTTGCGCAGGAGGTCGTGCTGCACCTCCAGCGTCGCCGTCTGGGTCAGGATGCCGCTGGAGCCGGGGACCGTCGTCTCGGTGACGCCGGCCTGCGCGTTCAGGCGCACGGTGGTCAGCGGGGTCGCCGCCCAGACCAGGGCGGCTGCGAGGATCGGCGCGTCGAGGCCGCGCAGGCTCGGGTCGACGTAGGTGCGGTGCTGCAGGCCGCCCGAGATCTCGCCGCTGATCGAGCGGGTGAAGTTCACGGTCGCGCCGACCGAGGCGGCGATGCCGTCGGAATCGCGGCGCAGGCCGCTGGTGTCGCGGCGCAGGTCGTAGACCCGCGTGTCAGCGAGCAGCTCGACGAAGGGGCTGATCTCCGGCGTGACCTCGTAGGCCGTGCGCAGGCGCATGCTGTACTGGTTCTGGTTGCGGTCGGCCTGGCTGATCACCGTCCCGTCCGACAGCCGGGCATCCTCGAACTCGGAGCGGTCGACCGAGCCGCGCAGGGACACCGAGAGCCGGTTGAAGGTCTCGGTCGCGCCGAGCGAGGTGCCGTAGGTCGCGACGATCGGCCGGTTGGTCGCGGTCACGGCCTGGAGGTTGGGGCTGCCGGTGCGCTGGGTGTCGACGAGGAAGCGGGTCTCGGCGTCGATCCGCAAGTCGCGGTTGGCGTCGATCCGCAGGCGCACGGTGCCGGCCGCGTTCGGGCGGCTCGCCGCCTCGTTCTCCGGCGTCTCGAGGTAGCCGGCGCGCAGCTCGCCGGCGAGCTCGCTCCGCGACCAGTCCGAGCGGAAATTCAGCTCCCCCTCGCTCCGGAGCGCGACCGAGCCCTTGGCGAGCGACGGCGTGGTCTGGTCCGGGTTGGTGTCGTAGCCGAGGCTCTGGGTGAAGGACGGCAGCACCGTGAAGCTGCCGAGCCTGATCCCGAGCGGCGCGTAGGCGTCCTCGGTGGCGATCGGCCGCCGCAGGCTGTTGGTCAGCAGCGCCCCCGGCGTGAGGACGCCGCTCAGCGGGTTGATCAGCGGCAATCCCGGCGCCTGCGGCCGCGGCGCCTCGGCCGGCAGCGGCACGCCGACCACCGGGTTCTGGATCACCGGCGAGAGGCGCAGGGCCGGCGCGGGGATCTGGGTGACGTCCTGGGTGTAGCGCTTGGTCGCCGTCCCCAGGCGCCGGGGCGGCGCCGCGCGCTGACGCAGCAGGCTGATCGGGGCGCGGTTGTTGGTGCCGGACGTGGCGCCGCCGGTGCGGCTGCCGGAGGAGCGGACCCGGGTGTCGAGATTCGAGGCGCCGGCTTCGGCCCCGGTCGGCCCCGACAGGCTAGCGCCGCCGGAGGTGAGGCCGCCGGAGGATTCGCCGCCCGCCGCCTCGCCGGAATTGCCGTTGCCGAGGCGGGGCGGGCCCTCCGACAGGCGGTTGCGGCGCAGCACCGGCAATCCGTCCTGGCCGGGATCCTGCCCGATGCCCGGGTTGTCGGGCTGGCCGGCGACGGGGCTCAGGGATTCGAACCGCGTTGCCTGCGCCTGCGCCGGGCCGGGGAGGGCGATCGCGACGGCGGCCGGCAGGCCCGCGAGCAGCAGCGCGAGGCCGCAGGCAAGGCCCGCCTCCCGTCGCGCATGCCCCTCGCCCTCCAAGCCCAGCACCGGATCCCGACTCCCCTGGCTGGGCGCGTGCGAAGACGACCGTCGCACCGCTTCCGCGTGGTTAACGAAGGCTAGCCGGGCGTGGTTAATGCAGCGTCAACGGCACGGGGCGGCGGAGCATCGGAGGAGACCGGATCCACCGGCGGATCGCCGCCGCCGATGGATCGAGGCGCGGGCAGGGTCTATAAGCGGCAGGACATGTCCGCCCCGCAGCCCGTCCGCCGTCTCGACCCGGTCCTCGTCGACCGCATCGCCGCGGGCGAGGTGGTCGAGCGGCCGGCCTCGGCGGTCAAGGAGCTGGTCGAGAACGCGATCGATGCCGGCGCCCGCAGCATCGCGGTGACGATCGAGGCCGGCGGCCGGCGGCTGATCCGGGTGGTCGACGACGGCGCCGGCATGTCGCCGGACGACCTGCTGCTCGCCGTCGAGCGCCACGCCACCTCGAAGCTGCCGGGCGGCGACCTGACCCGGATCGACACGCTGGGTTTCCGCGGCGAGGCGCTGCCTTCGATCGGCGCGGTCTCGCGGCTGTCGATCACCACCCGCACGGCGGACGCGGATTCGGGCGCGGCGCTCACCGTCGAGGCGGGCCTGCGCGGCGCGGTGCGCCCGGCGCCGGCGGCGCGCGGCACCCGGATCGAGGTCACCGACCTGTTCTCGGCGACGCCGGCGCGGCTGAAGTTCCTGAAATCCGACCGCGCCGAGAGCGCGGCGGTCTCCGACATCCTGCGCCGGCTCGCGGTGGCGCAGCCCGCGATCCGCTTCACGCTGACGAGCGAGAACGGCACGCCGCTGGTGCTGCCGGCCCTCGCCGGGGCCGAGCCGGACGACGCGACCGCGAGCCTCGCCCGGCTCGCGCAGGTGCTGGGATCGGACTTCGCCGCGAACGCCCTGCCGGTGGCGATGGCGCGGGAGGGCTTCTCGCTCACCGGCCATGTCGGGCTGCCGACCTTCCACCGCGGCGCGGCCAACCACATCCACTTCACGGTGAACGGCCGGCCGGTGCGCGACCGCCTGCTGCTCGGCGCGGTGCGCGGCGCCTACGCCGACACCCTGCGCTCCGACAGGCATCCGGTGCTCGGGCTGGCGATCGCCTGCGAGCCCGGCCTCGTCGACGTCAACGTCCACCCGGCCAAGACCGAGGTGCGGTTCCGCGATCCGGGGCTGGTGCGGGCGCTCGTCGTCAGCGCGATCCACGAGGCGCTGCGCCGCGGCGGGGCGCGGGCCTCGACCGGCGTGGCGGCCCGCACCCTCGAGGCTCTGCGTCCCTCGGGCGGCATCCCGTTGACGCAGCATGGCGGGACGGCGAGCCCGAGCCTGTTCCAGAGCGCGCGGACCGGCCTGTTCCGCCCGGGCACCCCGTCCGTCGCGGCCCCGTCCGGCTTCCACCGGCCGGCGCCGGATCGGCCGCACGGCTTCGGCG
>NZ_VRVH01000037.1:0-27523 GCF_008040095.1 Methylobacterium sp. WL6
GGCCTGCGCGACCTCGCGCGGCTCCGCGCGGCGCTGATCCGCCTCGACCTGCCCGATCCGGTGCCCGCGCTCGCCAGCCTGCAGAGCCTGGCCGCCGGCACGCCGTTCCGCTTCACCGCCCGCGAGATGCTCGGGCTGACCGCCCTGAAGAACGGCCAGTACGACGAGGCCGGGCGGTGGTTCGACCAGCTCAACATGGACCCCGAGACGCCGCAGAACCTGCGCCAGCGCATCGAGGTCTACGTCGCCCTGGTCGCCGGCGGTCCCGTGACGGTGACCGAGGCGAAGCCCGAGCCCGCCGCGCCCCCGCCGCCGATCACGCGCTGATCGCTCGACACGCCAGTCCAAAACCTCCGGCGCGACTGGCTCGCACCGGAGGTTTTGGGCATTCTCCGGACCTTCGCCGCCCGGCCAGCCCGGCGGCTCGACCGAACATAGAACGGACCACCCCATGGAACTGCCGACCGTCGCGATCGTCGGACGGCCGAATGTCGGCAAGTCGACCCTGTTCAACCGCCTCGTCGGCAAGAAGCTGGCGCTGGTCGACGACCGCCCGGGCGTCACCCGCGACCGCCGCGAGGGCGACGTCGCCTTCGGCGGGCTGAACTTCCGCATCATCGACACCGCCGGTCTCGAGGAGGCCGATTCGGCCACCCTGCTCGGCCGGATGCGGATGCAGACCGAGGCCGCGATCCTCGAGGCGGACGTGGTGCTGTTCGTCATCGACGCGCGGGCCGGCATCCTGCCCGCCGACCAGCCCTTCGCCGAGCTGGTGCGCCGGGCCGGCTGCAAGGTGATCCTCATCGCCAACAAGGCCGAGGGCGGCGCCGGCATGGCCGGGGCCTACGAGTCGTTCCGGCTCGGGCTGGGCGACCCGATCCCGTTCTCGGCCGAGCACGGCGAGGGCATCGGCGAGCTGCACGAGGCGCTGAAGGAAGCCCTGCCCGAGACCGACGAGGACGAGGACGACGACGACCCGCGCGGCAAGCCGCTCAAGGTCGCCATCGTCGGCCGCCCCAACGCCGGCAAGTCGACCCTGATCAACCGAATGCTCGGCGAGGACCGCCTGCTCGTCGGCCCGGAGGCCGGCATCACCCGCGATTCGATCTCGCTCGACTGGGAATGGCGCGGGCGCCGGATCAAGCTGCACGACACCGCCGGAATGCGCCGCCGCGCCCGGATCGAGGACAAGCTCGAGAAGCTCGCGGTCTCGGACGGCATCCGCGCCGTGCGCTTCGCCGAGGTGGTGGTGGTGCTGCTCGACGCCACGATCCCGTTCGAGAAGCAGGACCTCACCATCGTCGACCTCGTCGAGAGCGAGGGGCGCTCGCTGGTGATCGGCCTCAACAAGTGGGACCTCGTCGCCGACCAGCCGGGCCTGCTCAAGTCGCTGCGCGAGGACTGCACCCGCCTGCTGCCGCAGGTCCGCGGCGTCGCGGTGGTGCCGCTCTCGGGGCTCGCCGGCGACGGCGTCGACAAGCTGATGCAGGCGGTGGTGCAGGCGGCCGAGGTCTGGGACACCCGCATCTCGACCTCGCGGATCAACGACTGGCTCTCCGAGGCGACGCAGCGCAACCCGCCGCCGGCCGTATCGGGCCGGCGCATCAAGATCCGCTACGCCACGCAGGTGAAGAGCCGCCCGCCGCACTTCGCCCTGTTCGGCAACCAGCTCAACGCGATGCCGAAGAGCTACACCCGCTACCTCACGAACTCGCTGCGCGAGGCGTTCGCCCTGCCGGGCACCCCGATCCGGCTCTCCCTGCGCACCTCGTCGAACCCGTTCGACAAGGGCTGAGCACCGGCCCCGCGCGTCGACGCCTCAGCCCCGGGTCGTCCGCGCCAGCCATTCCACCACTTGGTCCAGCGCCTGCCGGTTGCTGTGCCCCGCGTCCCGCGCGGCCTCGAACGCGGCGATCTGGCCGTCGGCGCTGGTGCCGCCCGAGACGATGGTCCGCGCATGCGCGACCTCGGCCGCGCAGCCGAGCGCCGCCGCATCCTCGGCGACGAGGTCGAGCACCGTCTCCAGGGCGTCGGCGAAGGGCAGGGCCGCCTCGCGGGCTTCGTCGATCAGCTCGGCGCCCACGCCGCTGCGCTGGGTGCGCCAGAGGTTCTCGTCGGCGAGTGCCCGGGAGACGCCGTCGAGCCCGGCATTGAGGTCCGGCCGGCGCACCACGCAGCGCACGAGGCAGCGGAACAGCGCGGCGATGGTCAGCGCGTCGGCCAGCCGCGTGCAGCTGTCGGCGATGCGCAGCTCCAGCGTCGGGAACTTGATCGAGGGCCGGAGCGACCACCACAGGAAGCTCGCATCCTGGATCGAGCCCGCCTCCGTCATGATCCGCACGTAGCGCGCATAGGCGGCGGCATCGGCGAAGAGCTCGGGCAGGCCGGTGCGCGGCAGCTCGCCGAAGGCGCTGAGGCGGTAGGCGGTGAGCCCCGTCGGCTTGCCCTGCCAGAACGGCGAGGAGGCCGAGAGCGCGAACAGCAGCGGCTGGAACGGCAGCAGCCGGTTCATCAGGTCGACGCGCGCCTCCGGGTCCGGCACCTCGACGTGGACGTGCATGCCGCAGATCAGGCTGCGGCGCCCGGCGAGGCCGACGTCGCGCAGGATGCCGCGGTAGCGGTCGCCCTTGGTCGGCAGTTGCCGCGACCAGTCGGCCACCGGATGGGTGCCCGCGGCGAAGATCAGCAGCTCGTGCTCGGCGGCGAGGTCCGCGAGCGCGCCGCGCTGCCGGGCGAGCGAGTCGCGCGCCTCGGCGAAGGCGGTGACGGGCGGGGTGCAGACCTCGACCTGGCACTGCAGCAGCTCGCGCCCCGCCTCGGGCAGGCGCTCGGCCGCCTCGACGTGGAACGGCTTGACCGAGCGCCGCGGCGTGCCGCGCGTCTCCGCATCGGCCAAGAAATACTCTTCTTCGATGCCGAAGCGGTAGCTGTGGGCGCTCATGGCATCTTTCGTCAGGAGGATCCGAGCGCAGATAGGGCGGGAGCGGGCCCAGTGCGGTCCCGAGGGCGCATTTTTCGGCGCGAAGGACGCTATCCTTCCGTGACCTGCAGGCCGAGGGTGCGCGCGACGGTCGCCATCTTGATGTCGAAGGTCGCGAGGACGGCATTCGCACGACGGCACAGAGCGATGTTCAGGGCGTCCGGCGTACGGAGCGTGAGATCGAGGCGGCGGAGAAACCCGGTCGCCGCGACGACGTCGGACGATGCGACCTCGATGCGTTCCGCGACCCGTTCGATCCAGCGATCGAGATCCGAGAACGCCGATTGCGCGGCGCCCGCGTCGATCTCGCCGGTTCTCACCCGGCGTGCGAGGGCCGAGGCGAATTCCGCCGCTGCGAAATCGCTGACGATCGCGATCGGCTCGTGAAGTCGAAAGAAGGCGTCCGCCCGCGCCGTGGACGGATCATCCGTCAGAAGGGCGACCAGGACGCTGGCATCGAGGTACGTCCTCACCAATCCTCGTCGCGCATGCGGCCGACGAGGTGCCCGGCATCCTCGGAGGGCGCGGCGGTTCGCGCGCGACGGGCTGCCAGCCAATCCAGGTCCTCGGCGGTCACGGGCCGCCCCGACCGAGGGATCGGCTGTAGGTTGGCGACCGGCCGACCATCCCGGGTGATCACGACGCCTTCGCCCGCGAGCGCGCGGTCGATCAGCTCGGACAGATGCTCTTCGGCTTCGATGACGCTGTGCTCGCCCATCGGGCGAGAGTACGGACTTTCCCGACGGACTGTCCAGATCCGCCTATCCGACGCGCAGGGCGCCGCCGACGAGCCAGGCCGGGTCGAACCAGCGGTCTGCCTCGCCGTCGTAGGGCAGGCGGGTGACGTCCCAGTTCTGGATGTACTTCGCGTAGACGTTCCAGACCGCGATGCCGCCGCCGACGAAGATGCGGCGACCGGGATAGCGGGCGAGCACCGCCTCCGGATCCTCGTGCGACCGGATCACGTCGATGGTGCGGTCCTTGAACGCGAAGGCCGGCACCGAGGCCACCGTCTTCGGGCCGGCGATCAGCACATGGCCCATGGTCAGCGCGAAAAACCGCGTCACGTCCTCCACGAAGAGCGGGTCGGTGTTGCCCTCCCAGGGGAGCTGGCCGTTCAGCCCGAGCTGGCCGCGCTGGCCGATCGCGCAGATGCAGCGCACGTCGATCATCAGGATATCCGGAAAAGTGCGGGCTCGGCCCCGACCGCTCAGCGCGGCGCTTGCGGGCTCACGGTGCGGTCGGTGGGGAAGTCGTAGATCAGCCCGGTTTCGCTCGAGGCGGGGCTCGCCAGCCGCACGAAATGCGGGGCGAGATCTTCCGGCGTCCTCAGCGTCTCCGGGTCCTCGCCCGGCATCGCCGCGCGGCGCATGTCGGTGCGCAGGGGGCCGGGATTGAGGAGCATCGCCCGGACGTTGGTGGTCTCGTTCTCGGCGGCGTAGGTCCGCACCAGCGCCTCGAGCGCCGCCTTCGACACCGAGTAGGGCCCCCAGTAGGCCCGGCACTTGCCCGCCGCCCCGGAGGTGACGAAGATCGCCCGGCCGGCATCCGACATCCGCAGCAGCGGGTCGAACGAGCGGATCAGCCGCCAGTTCGCGGTGACGTTGACGTCCATCACCTGGCCCCAGACCTTCGGGGTGATGTGCCCGATCGGCATGAGGTTGCCGAGGATGCCGGCATTGCCGACGACGATGTCGAGGCGCTTCCAGCGCTCGTTGATCGCCGCGCCGAGCCGGTCGATGCCGTCGTAGTCGGTCAGGTCGAGGGGCACGAGGGTCGCGCTCGAGCCGACCCTGCGGATCGCGTCGTCGAGCTCCTCCAGCGCGCCCTGCGTGCGCGCCACGGCGATGACGTGCGCGCCGGCCTCCGCCAGGGCCAGCGCGGCGGCCCGGCCGATCCCGCGGGACGCACCGGTGACGACGGCGACGCGTCCGTCGAGTGAGGTCTTCGTGTCGGTCATGCGCGAGGGGTCAGTCCGCTTCGGCCAGCATCGCGAGGCGCTTCGGCCCGGCGATGGCGAGGTCCGTCAGGCCGGTCGGGTAGTCGCCGGTGAAGCAATGGTCGGTGTATTGCGGGCAGGCCTCGATCCGCTCCGCCTCGCCCATCGCCCGGTACAGGCCGGGGATCGAGAGGAAGGCCAGCGAATCCGCGCCGATGTAGCGGCGCATGCCTTCGAGGTCGTGGGTGGCGGCCAGCAGCTTCTCGCGCTCCGGCGTGTCGATGCCGTAGAAGTCGGGATAGGTGATCGGCGGGCTCGCGATGCGGAAGTGCACCTCCGCCGCGCCGGCCTCGCGCATCATCCGCACGATCTTCACCGAGGTGGTGCCGCGCACCAGGCTGTCGTCGACCAGCACGATGCGCTTGCCCTCGATCGCCGCCCGGTTGGCCGAATGCTTCATCCGCACGCCGAGCTCGCGCACCGACTGGGTCGGCTGGATGAAGGTGCGGCCGACATAGTGGTTGCGGATGATTCCCATCTCGAACGGGATGCCGGTCTGCTGTGCGAAGCCGAGCGCGGCCGGCACGCCGGAATCGGGCACCGGCACCACCACGTCGGCCGGCACCGCGGCCTCGCGGGCCAGCTCGACGCCGATGTTCTTGCGCACGGCGTAGACGCTCTTGCCGTTCACCACCGAATCCGGCCGGGCGAAGTAGATGTACTCGAAGATGCACGGCCGCATCGGCACCTTGTCGGCGAAGCGGATCGACTCGATGCCGTCCTCCGAGATCACCACGACCTCGCCGTTCTCGACGTCGCGCACGAACTTCGCGCCGATGATGTCGAGCGCGCAGGTCTCCGAGGCCAGCATGTAGCGGCCGTCGAGCTCGCCGAGCACCAGCGGGCGGATGCCGAGCGGGTCGCGGGCGCCGATCAGCTTCTTGTTCGTGAGCGCGACGATGGCGTAGGCGCCCTGGATCGCCTGCAGCGCGTCGATGAAGCGCTCGACGATCCGCGGCTTTCGCGAGCGCGCGGCCAGGTGCAGGATCACCTCCGTGTCGGAGGTCGACTGGGTGATCGCGCCGTCGCGCACGAGATCGCGTCGGATCGAGAGCGCGTTGGTGAGGTTGCCGTTATGCGCCACCGCCAGGCCGCCGCCGGCCAGCTCGGCGAAGAGCGGCTGGACGTTGC
This sequence comes from Methylobacterium sp. WL6, assembly GCF_008040095.1. Classification (NCBI taxonomy): domain Bacteria; kingdom Pseudomonadati; phylum Pseudomonadota; class Alphaproteobacteria; order Hyphomicrobiales; family Methylobacteriaceae; genus Methylobacterium; species Methylobacterium sp. WL6. Next base: position 6,111 of record NZ_VRVH01000037.1, read on the forward strand.
GCAGGATGGTGCCGCCGGTGGTCGAGTAGCGCACGTGGCCGATCGCGGCGCGGCCCTTCAGCCGGGCGATTGTGCCGCCGTCCGAGAACGAGTCGCCGACGAGGCCGGGGCGCCGCTCGGAATGGAAGACCTCGCCGTCGAAGGCGACGATGCCCGCCGCCTCCTGGCCGCGGTGCTGCAGGGCGTGCAGCCCGAGCGCGACGATCGCCGAGGCGTCGGGATGCCCGAAGATGCCGAAGACGCCGCATTCCTCGCGGAGCGTATCGCCGTCGGTCTCGGGGTCGAAGACGGAATCCACGGTTGCGGCGCGGTGTGACATGGCCTGAGGTCGATCCCTGGTTGCCGTCCGCCCGCAAGCTGCCCAGACCGCGTCCGCGCGGCCGGCCCCGCGGCGCCGTCGTCAAGGCGTTATCTGAGGCCTCGCGGCATCGCAACCAAGCCGGATCGAACGCAGGTCAGGGTCACCGCGGCAACATATGCTGAGCCGGCCTTCTTTCGCGCGCCCTCAGCGCCGCGGCGCGGGCACGGCCGGCGTGGTCTGCCGCGGGGGCACCTCGGTCTCGGCCGGTGCATCCACAGGTTCGTTCTGCGGGGTGTCGACCTTCGGCTTCTTGAACTGCTTCAGGAAGCCTTCCGGATTCTCGGGCAGCTGCGCCACCAGCGCGTCGCCGGACTTCTCCAGCATCGGCCGGGTGCGCGCCTCGGCGGCCCAGGTCGGCACCTTGCCCTGCACCAGCCAGGACAGGAACACCCAGCCGATCACGCAGATCAGGAAGCCGCGGGCGGCGCCGAACAGGAAGCCGAGGGAGCGGTCGATCGCGCCGATGCGCGAATCGAGCACCACGTCGGAGATCTTCACCGTGATGATCGAGACGACGATCAGCGTGCCGAGGAAGATCGCCGCGATCGAGGCGACGAGGGCGACGGTGTCGCTGGTCACGTGCTGCTTCACCGTCGGCAGCAGCATCGGATAGAGCGACCACGCCACCGCGGCGGCGGCGACCCAGGCGATGATCGCCAGCACCTCCCGCGTGACGCCGCGGACGGCCGCCAGCAGGGCGGACACCACGACGATGCCGAGCACCACGAGATCGAGGACGGAAAACGGCATCTGCGGGTTCGGATCGGATGGGGAGATGCCACGACGAAAGCGATGCGGTCTGCGGCTCCCCTGGACCGCGGGCGCCTTATATCGCGGTCAAACTCGGTCGTCACCCTCGGTGGCGACTGCCGGCCGCCGGAACCCGCCGGTTGCAGACGGGCTTTCACCGCCCTTCCCAAGCCGCCGGCGCGGCACAGGTCGTCCTGAGAACCGCGCTCAGCCGGTCGCCTAATCCGCATCCTCGTCGTGGGCCGCATGGCGGCGCTTGCCCGAGGCGACCCGGCGCGGCCCGTTCGCGGCGATGCCGGCCACGAGGTCGGCGATGTGGCGCAGCGACTCCGTGGCGAGCGCGCGGTCGGTGGTCTCGCCGCGCCCTTGCGGCGTCATCGCCTTGGCGAAGCCGAGCTTCTGCGCCTCCTTGAGGCGCGCGCCGGCCTGCGCCACCGGCCGGATCGCGCCGGACAGGCCGATCTCGCCGAAATACACGGTCTCCGGCGGCAGCACCGCGCCCGACAGCGACGAGACCAGGGCGGCGGCCACCGCCAGATCCGCCGCGGGCTCGGAGATGCGCAGGCCGCCCGCGACGTTGAGATAGACGTCGTGCGTGCCCAGGCGGATGCCGCCATGGGCTTCGAGCACCGCGAGCACCATCGAGAGCCGGTTCGGGTCCCAGCCGACCACGGCCCGGCGCGGCATGCCGAGCGACGAGGGCGCGACCAGCGCCTGGATCTCCACCAGCAGGGGCCGCGTGCCCTCCATGCCGGCGAAGACCGCGGTGCCGGCGGCCTGGTGGTCGCGTCCCGCCAGGAATAGCGCCGAGGGGTTCGGCACCTCGGCCAGCCCCATGTCGGTCATCTCGAACACGCCGATCTCGTCGGTCGGCCCGAAGCGGTTCTTCACCGCCCGCAGGATGCGGAAATGGTGGCCCTGGTCGCCCTCGAACGAGGCCACCGCGTCGACCATGTGCTCGACCACCCGCGGGCCGGCGATCTGCCCGTCCTTGGTGACGTGGCCGACGAGGATCACCGCCGTGCCCGTGGTCTTGGCGAAGCGGATCAGGGACTGGGCGGAGGAGCGCACCTGCGTGACCGTGCCGGGCGCCGATTCGACGGTCTCGGTCCACATGGTCTGGATCGAATCGATGATCGCCAGCGCCGGCGGGCGCCCCTGCGACAGAGTCTCGACGATGTCCTCGACGTTGGTCTCGGCCGCCAGCTCCACCGGGTGGCCCGACAGCCCGAGGCGCTCGGCGCGCAGGCGCACCTGCCCCACCGCCTCCTCGCCGGAGATGTAGGCGACGCGCTCGCCGGTCTTCGCCATCGCGGCCGAGGCCTGCATCAGCAGGGTCGACTTGCCGATGCCGGGATCGCCGCCGAGCAGGATCACCGAGCCGCGCACGAATCCGCCGCCGGTGACGCGGTCGAGCTCGCCGATGCCGGAGGGGATGCGCGGCGCTTCCCGCGCCTCGCCGGTCAGGCCCTCGAGGGGGAACACCCGCCCGCGGGCCCGGCCGGGCCGGGTCGCGGCCGGGCCCGATTGCGGCCCGGAGCCGCCGGGCGTCTCCTCGACGATCGTGTTCCAGCCATTGCAGGCCTCGCAGCGCCCGCGCCAGCGGTTGTAGACCGCGCCGCAGGCCTGGCAGATGAAGGTCTGGTGGATCTTTGCCATGCGCTCGCAGCGGGTTCGGGGCCGGATCCGCTCGGGGCGGACGGCGTCACGCCCCGATATATGTGCGAACGTAACGAGAACCCAGCCCCGTCAGGATCTCGTAGCCGATCGTGCCGGCGGCGCGTCCCACCGTGTCGACGTCCAGCCCATCGCCGATCAGCGTGGCGACGGTGCCGCGCCGGGCGTCCGCCGCCTCGGTGACGTCGAGGATGATCAGGTCCATCGAGACGAGGCCGAGGATCGGGCAGGGAATGCCGGCGACGAGCGCGTGGCCGTGCCCGCTCGCGGCCCGGGGATAGCCGTCGGCGTAGCCGAGTGAGAGCGTCGCGAGGCGCCGGGGCGCGGGCGCGGTCCAGCGCCCGTTGTAGCCGGCCTGCGCGCCGGCCGCGACGTGCCGGATCTGCAGGATCGTCGCCTCCAGCCGCACCACCGGCCGCATCGGGTTGGTATGGCGCGTGGGGGTCGGGTTGCCGCCGAACAGGGCGTAGCCGGGCCGCAGCAGGTCGTGATGCGTCGCCCCGTCGAGGAAGATGCCCGACGAGTTGGCGAGCGAGCCGGGAATGCCGGGAAACGCCGCCCGCACCGTCGCGAAGTCGGCGATCTGCCGGGCGTTGACCGACTCGTCGGGCAGCTCGGCGCTGACGAGGTGGCTCATCACGAGGTCGATGCCGGCGGCCCCGATCCGTGGATCGCCGGCAAGCGCCAGCGCCTCCGGGACGGCGAGCCCGAGGCGGTTCATGCCGGTGTCGACGTGGAGCGCGGCCGCACGCATCCCGCGCGAGGCCGCCGCCCAGTCCGACACCTCCTCGACCGAGCCGAGGACGGGGCGCAGGTCCATCGCCAGATAGGCCGGGGCGGAGCCGGGCGAGAGCCCGTTCAGGACGTAGATCGCGACCTCGGGCAGCGCGCCCCGCACGCGGGCGGCCTCGCCGAGATGCGCGACGAAGAACGTGCGGCAGCCCGCCGCCCAGAGCGCCCGGGCGACCGGCTCGGCGCCGCAGCCATAGGCGTCGGCCTTCACCACCGCGGCGCAGGCGCGGCCCGGTGCCTCCGCCGAGAGGCGGCGCCAGTTCTCCGCGATGGCGTCGAGATCGACGATGAGGCGGGCGCCGTGCCCGATGGCGTCGGTCGCGACGGTGCTGTCTCGGGAAATCGTCGGGCTCCGATGTTCCGCCGCGCGTGCGTCGCCGTCCGCGCAGCCTGACGGGTCAGGGCATGCCATTACCGCGCCAGCGGCCGGAAGGCACGAGGCCTGCAACGCAGGACCTGCAACGCGAAACCTGCAACACGGGGCTTGCGGCGCGCGCAGCCTTCCGAGGAGACAGCCAATGGCGTTCGCCTGCACGATCCCGGCGATTCCCACCGTCCAGCAGGACGACGCGACGCTTCGCATCACCCGCTGGGATTTCGCCCCCGGCGCGGTGACCGGATGGCACGAGCACGGCTGGCCCTACTTCGTGGTGATGCTGGTGGCCGGAACGCTCCGGGTCCATGACGGCGAGCAGGTCGGCGAGACTGCGCTCGCCGCGGGGCAGGCCTACAGCCGCCCGGCGGGCATCCGCCACGACGTGATGAACGGCTCGGACCATCCGATCGCCTTCGTCGAGATCGAGGTGAAGCAGCCTAGCGCGCTGGTGACGCTGTAGCGTGGGCGCCTAGCCCGCCTCCGGCTCGGGCGGCCAGGCGATCGCGCCGGTCATGATCGCCTCGTGGGAATAGGGGCAGGCATCGGAAAACACCGTTTCGTCGAGGCCGGTCTCGCCCGCGGCCTCGATCCGGGCGTCGTCGTAGGCTTCCCGGATGGCACCGGACAGGCGGCTCTTGAAGCCGGGGTTGCGTTCGAGAAGCTTCACTGCGGCCCGGCGCCCGGTCCGAATCGACAGCGCCCAGCTTCGCGTCCGCTTCTCGGGCTGAAAATCCCATGTCAGCAGACGGATCAGCGTGATGCGGAGCACGCTTTCCAGACGGTCGTAGATCTCGGTGCCCGAGTCCTCGATCTCCTCCGCCAGGTTGAGTGCGTCGAGGGACGAGAACTCTCCGCGCCGGAGACGCTCGGCCTGCGCGAAGGCCCATGCGTAGACGTCGCGGAGATAGGGGGCGGGGCGGTCGCGGATGTCGGCCGCGGCAGCGAGACGCCGCGCGAGCGGTTCGGCCTCCGATGCCGCAGGCGCGCCCGCGATCCGCGCCGCGAGATAGGCCTCGGCCGGCGTTCCGTCCGGCCCCACGTCGGCGACCCGCGGCAGGACGGCCGCGAGGGTGATCGCCTCGCCGGCCGCCACGAGGGCGCCCGCGACCTCGAACACGCCGCGATGGAGCGGATGGGTCCAATCCTCATCGCGGAGGATCTGGGCCATCACTCCGTCGGTGGCAGGGTCGGCGAGGATCAGCCCGACGAGGCCGCGCTCGGCCTCGAACACGTCGTTCAGGGTGGTCGTCTCGCGGGGCCGAGCCTGCTTCGCCAGCGCCATGGGGCGTCTCCGATCGGGCGGAGCGCGCGCCCTATCACATCTGCTCGGGCAGCCGGTCGCTCTGCGCGAGGTTCGAGAACCGGGTGATGTTGGCGTCGAACTGCAGCTCCACCGTGCCGGTCGGGCCGTGGCGCTGCTTGCCGAGGATCACCTCGGCCTTGCCGTGGACGCGGTTCATCTCCGCCTCCCAGGCGAAGAACTCCTCCGTGCCCTCGCGGGGCTTCTTGTTGTTGACGTAGTATTCCTCGCGGAACACGAACATCACCACGTCGGCGTCCTGCTCGATCGAGCCCGATTCGCGCAGGTCCGAGAGCTGCGGGCGCTTGTCGTCGCGGTTCTCGACCTGACGCGACAGCTGCGACAGGGCGATGATCGGAACCGAGAGCTCCTTGGCCAGCGCCTTCATGCCGGTGGTGATCTCGGTCATCTCCTGCACGCGGTTGTCCGAGCGCTTGCCGGAGCCCGCCAGCAGCTGGAGGTAGTCGACGATCAGCACGTCGAGGCCCTTCTGGCGCTTGAGGCGCCGGGCGCGGGCGGCGAGCTGCGCGATCGAGATGCCGCCCGACTGGTCGATGTAGAACGGGATCGTCTGCATGTCGCGGGCGGCGTCGGTGATCTTGTAGAAGTCCTCCGGCCGGATGTCGCCGCGGCGGATCTTGTAGGAGGGCACGCCCGACTGCTCGGCGATGATGCGGGTGGCGAGCTGCTCGGCCGACATCTCGAGCGAGAAGAACCCGACGATGCCGCCGTTCTTGGTCTTGATCGTGCCGTCGGCCTGCTTCTCGCCCTGGTAGGCCTTCGCGATGTTGAAGGCGATGTTGGTGACGAGCGAGGTCTTGCCCATGGCCGGGCGGCCGGCGAGGATGATCAGATCCGAGGATTGCAGGCCGCCCATCTTGGCGTCGAGGTCGGAGAGCCCCGTGGCCAGCCCCGAGAGCTTGCCCTCGCGCTGATACGCCTTGGCCGCCATGTCGACGGCGGCGGTGAGCGCGTCCGAGAACTTCTGGAAGCCGCCGCTGTACTTGCCGGCCTCGGCCAGCTCGTAGAGCCGGCGCTCGGTGTCCTCGATCTGGTCGCGCGGGGCCTGCTCGACCGGGGCCTCGTAGGCGCCGTTGACAAGGTCCTCGCCGATGGTGATCAGCCGACGGCGGATCGCGAGGTCGTAGATCGTGCGGCCGTACTCGCCGGCGTTGATGACGGTGGTGGCGTCGGCCGCCAGCCGCGCGAGGTACTGCATCACCGTCTGGCCGCCGAAGTCGGCGTCGCCGAGATAGGTCTTCAGGGTGATCGGGGTCGCGAGCTTGCCCGCCTTGATCAGCGAGGTCGCCACCTGGAAGATCTGCTGGTGGGCGTCCTCCATGAAGTGCTCGGGCAGCAGGAAGTCCGAGACGCGGTAGTAGGCGTCGTTGTTCACCAGCATCGCGCCGAGCAGCGCCTGCTCCGCGTCGATGTTGTGCGGCGCGACGCGGTACTCCGCCTGCACGGCTTCGAGCTTGGCCGCTAGGGCATTGGGCAGGGCCATCGGCGGTCGCTCCGAATCGATGCGGGCCGGGCCGGCGCCGCATCCCAGACATGATCCGACGACCATGGCACCAGTCGGGTTGACCGATGCTTAGCCGCCGGCGTCCGCGTCACCGTGCCCGGAACGCGAGGACGCCCGCCCCTCGGTGCGAGGAACGGGCGCCCATCTTGGAACAAACAAGGAACACGTCAACCCTCCCGGGCCGCCTTCCCCGCTGTCACCGCCATTCACAGCCCGCCCTCCCACGTGGGGGGGCAGGGCGATGCGATCAGCCGCGGTCGTCGGCGCCTTCGCCGGCTTCGGCCAGCGCCATGCCGACCTCCAGGCCGAGGTCGTCGAGGTTGAACGCCTCGCGCTCGGTGACCGACTCGCCGCGGGCCTGACGCTCGGCCTCTTCCGGGCTGCGGGCGACGTTGACGGTCACCTTCACGTCGACCTCGGGGTGGAGCACCACCGGGATCACGTGCAGGCCGAGCGTCTTGATCGGCTGGTTCAGGGTGAACTGGCCGCGCTCGACGGTGAAGCCTTCCTTGGTCACGACCTCGGCGAGGTCGCGGGTCGAGACCGAGCCGTAGAGCACGCCCGACTCGCCCGACTGGCGGATGAGCACGAAGGTCTGGCCGTCGAGCTTCTCGGCGACCGCCTCGGCGTCCTTCTTGCGGTCGAGGTTCTTCGCCTCGAGCTGCGCGCGCTGGGTCTCGAAGTGCTTCTTGTTGCCTTCCGTCGCGCGCAGCGCCTTGCCGCGGGCGAGGAGGAAGTTGCGGGCGAAGCCCGGCTTGACGTTCACGGTCTCGCCCATCTGGCCGAGCTTGGCGACGCGCTCCAGCAGGATCACTTCCATGGTCTTCGTCCTTCTTCAGGTAAGGCCGCCGATGAGGGCCGGCCGGGGTCTCAAGGGGTCGCGCCGTCGGGGCGACGGCGCCGGTTGAGCGCGGTGTCGGCGAGGCCGAACAGGGTGAGCACGATCAGGGCGATGCCCTGCGTGAAGAACAGGATCAGGTAGAGACCGAACAGCATCATGCCGCGCGCCGGCCGGCCGCGGCTGCGGTCGTGGAAGGCGGCGAGCCCCTGCAGCGCGAAGACCGCGCTCACCGAGCCGACCAGGGCCGTGCCGAGCACGCCCGAGTAGCCCGGCGCGAAGGCGAGGATCACGGCGAGGCCGAGCAGCCCGAGCATGGCGCGCGGCATCACGGTCGACGGGATGTCCGGCCAGGGCCGCGGCAGGCGGCCCGAGAGCTGGACGATGCGGGCGGAGGCCCAGAGGTAGAAGGTCAGGAGCAGGGCGAGCCCGTTGGCGGCGAAGGCCGGCACGGTGCGCGCCAGCGCATCGACCAGGTCGTCATGCGCCTCGGATCCCGCAGGCGTGGCATCGGCCGCGTCGCTGGGCTTTTCGGGGGCCGCCGGCTTTTCGCCGACGGGCTTGTCAGCGACGGGCTCGTTGGCGTCCGGGCGGGCGGCATCGGGCTTGGCCGGCGCGCTCGGCAGGCCACGCATCTGGGCGCGGACGATGGTGCCGGCCAGGCTCTTCAGCTGTCCCTCGAATGCCTCGTGGCTCGGCGCGGACAGGACGGCGATGGCGATGAAGGCCAGCGCCGCGGTCGCGCCGGTCCAGCCGAGGAGGCGACCTGTCGGATACCATTCGAGGCTGCCGTCGGCGTTCGGCCGGCCGAGCAGGGCGAGATAGGCGAGCCACCACGCCGGCACGGCGAGGTAGGCGGCGAATCCGAGGCCGAGATAGGGGGAGACGACGAGGGCGAGCGCGAGGCTGCCGGAAGCCGCCGCCGCGAGCGCGGCGCGGGAATTCCAACCGAGTCCCACGATGAGGATCGGCAGGGGCGCCAGGAGATAGAGGACGATCGCGAGCGGGGTGGCCTTCAGCAGCATCCCGAACAGGAGTGCCGAGACGAGGCCCGCGCCGATGCTGATGCCGAGGTTCTGAACCATGAGATCCGCTGTCCCGCCGCCGCGCAGGAGTGCGGGCGGGGTTAGAGGCGAGGCGCCCCAACGATCGGGCGGCGGAGACCGTCGCCCGAAGGATGGTGGCCGACCCTGGCGGACCAGGGCCGGCAGGTTTCCGAAGAGCCTACTTGATGACGTAGGGGAGCAGGCCGAGGAAGCGCGAGCGCTTGATCGCCTGGGCGAGCTCGCGCTGCTTCTTGGCCGAGACCGCGGTGATGCGGGACGGAACGATCTTGCCGCGCTCCGAGACGTAGCGGGACAGCAGCTTCACGTCCTTGTAGTCGATCTTCGGCGCGTTGGCGCCGGAGAAGGGGCAGGTCTTGCGACGACGGAAGAACGGACGACGGCCACCGCCGCCGGCGGCTCCACCAGCACTTGCACCGAATGCCATGGCTTAGTTCTCCCCGCCGAAGTTGCGCTCGGGCCGGTCGCCGCGGTCGCCACGATCCCCACGGTCGCGGTCGCCGCCGAAGCCGCCGCCACCACCGAAGCCCTCGTCGTCGCGACGACGGCCGCGCTCGCGATCCTTGCGGTCGTCGCGGTCGCGCTTCTGCATCATCGCGGACGGCTCGTGCTCGAGCTCCTCCACGCGGATGGTCATGAAGCGCAGCACGTCTTCCGAGATCTGCATCTGGCGCTCCATCTCGGCCATGGCGGCCGGGGGGGCGTCGATGTTGAGCAGGGTGAAGTGCGCCTTGCGGTTCTTCTTGATCCGGTAGGCGAGGGACTTGACGCCCCACATCTCGATCTTCTCGAAACGTCCGCCGTTCTGTTCGATGACGCCCTTGTAGGTCTCGATCATCGTCTCGACCTGCTGGGACGTCACGTCCTGGCGTGCCAGGAATACGTGCTCGTAGAGAGGCATTACGGGCCCTTCAGCTTGAATGAGGCCCGGACATGCAGATGCACGATGAGTTCCGGGCCGGTTCGGTTCGCGAGATCGCCCGGCGCCAAGCCCTCCGAGCCGTTTCAACGGGCCCGAGCGGTTGATCGAAGGCGGAGACACGGGACGACGGCTCGTTCGATCGTCGCCAGGCGACGCGGAAAAAAGCCTGTGCCGCGAACGGCACCGTCCGTTCAGCCCCCAGCCGGAGCGAACGCGAGTGGCGGCGGATAGTCGGTTTCGGGGAAAATCGCAAGGCTGAATCGCAAGGCTGCATCGCACGACCGGGCACGTCGGGCCGTCCCGTCGCCTGCGTGCCGGCGATCGAACGCCGCGACGCGCTTCCGGAGGGCGGCGACGATTTCCGTTCCCCGGAAAGCGCAACGGGACCAGGCCCCTGGGCGCGGCTCGCACGCACCGAGAGGTCGGCCGCGCGAAGTTTCTCCGAACCATCCCCGGGCCGCGACGTTCCTCCTCCCACACCGACCACACGAAGGATCCGTCCCATGCGTAAGACACTCATCTCCGCCACGGCGCTCGTGCTCGCACTCTCGGGTGCGGCGTTCGCGCAGTCCGCGACCGGCAACATGAACAATCCCGGCAGCGTGAAGAGCCCGTCCGAGAAGACGATGGAGAAGGGCGGCACGATGCGGGGCGACATGCCGGCCACAACCGGCACCGCTCCGGGCGCCGCCAACGCGATGCCGGCCGGCCGCGAGGACGGCGCCCGCACGGTTCCGGGCAACGCCGGCGCCAACCCGGTCCGCTGAGCACCAACGACGGACGAGCTTTCGGGCTTCGTCGAAGGGAGGCCGGGCCGTCGTGCCCGGCCTTTCCGCGTTCGAGGGCCCTTCGCAGGAGGCCGCGACCATCCGACCCGCGGCGCGTCGCCTTCGAAACAGCACGGGTCGGGAGATTTCTCGCGGCGGCGAGGCGCCATGGCGGCCCGATCTGGGCTAAGCACGACGCGATCACCTCGAAGCCACGCGAAAAGATCGGCGCATGTCGGCACATCCTCTCCGCCTCGGCGTGAACATCGACCACGTCGCCACCGTCCGGAACGCCCGCGGCGGCAGCTATCCCGACCCGGTGCGGGCGGCGCTGCTGGCGGTGGAGGCCGGTGCCGACGGGATCACGGCCCACCTGCGCGAGGACCGGCGGCACATCCGCGACGCCGACATGGCCGCGCTCGCCCGGACGCTGACCGTGCCGCTCAACTTCGAGATGGCGGCCACCGACGAGATGGTGGCGCTCGCCCGCACGCTGAAGCCGCATGCCGCCTGCCTCGTCCCCGAGAAGCGCGAGGAGCGCACCACGGAGGGCGGCCTCGACATCGTCGGCGGGCGCGATCACCTCGCGCCTCGCATCCGCGCGCTGGCCGAGGCCGGCATCCGGGTGTCGCTGTTCGTCGAGCCGGACGCGGCGGTGATGGAGGCGGCCCACGCGCTCGGCGCGCCGGTCGTGGAGCTCCATACCGGCAGCTACTGCGAGGCCGCGGTCGCGGGCGATGCGGCCGCGACCGCGCACGAGCTCGCCCGGATCGTCCGTGCCGCCGAGCACGGGCAGGGGCTCGGGCTGGAGATCCATGCCGGCCACGGGCTGACCACCGACAGCGTCGGGCCGATCGCGCGGATCCCGGAGATCCGCGAGCTCAACATCGGCCACGCGCTCATCGCCGACGCGATCTTCGTCGGGCTGCCCCGGGCGATCCGCGACATGCGCGCGGCGATGGAGGCGGCCCGGGCGGGGAGCCGGGGCCGATGATCCTCGGGATCGGCTCCGACCTCTGCGACATCCGCCGGATCGAGCGCTCGCTCGCGCGCTTCGGCGAGCGCTTCACGCACCGGGTGTTCACCGACGGCGAGCGGGCCCGGTGCGACCGCAAGGCGGCCCGCGCGCCGTCCTACGCAAGGCGCTTCGCCGCCAAGGAGGCCTGCGCCAAGGCGCTCGGCACCGGCCTCGCGCACGGGGTGTTCTGGCGCGACATGGAGGTCGTGAACCTGCCCGGCGGGCAGCCGACGCTGCATCTCACCGGCGGAGCCCTGGACCGGCTGGCCGCGATGCTGCCGGCCGGGCACGCGGCGCGGTTGCACGTCACCCTCACCGACGACCCGCCGATGGCACAAGCTTTCGTGATCATCGAGGCCGTGCCGGAGGGCACCGGGCGGGGTTGACGCCACCTCCCGCCGCGTTGCGGGGGAACCCGGCTTGGTCTAGACCGCCGCGACGCAACGGACACGGTGGGGCGCCGCGGGCAGCGCCCGCGCGGGCCGTCGGCCTCGTCCCAGACGGATCGACAGATGGAACGCGTGCGCTTGGATCGGGACGGCAAACACGAGGTCCGGGCGCAACCGGGGACCTGGGCCAGCATCCGCGAGACCCTGAAGGTCGGGATCCAGGCGCTGCTCATCGCGCTGGTGGTGCGCACGCTGCTGTTCCAGCCGTTCAACATCCCCTCGGGATCGTTGATCCCGACGCTGCTGATCGGCGACTACCTGTTCGTGTCGAAATATTCCTACGGCTACTCGAAGTACTCGCTGCCCTTGAGCGAATACCTGCCGACCAAGGCGGAGGGGCGCATCTGGGCCGCCGAGCCGAAGCGCGGCGACATCGCGGTGTTCAAGCTGCCCAAGGACAATGCCACCGACTACATCAAGCGGGTGATCGGCCTGCCCGGCGACAAGATCCAGATGATCGACGGCGTGCTCAACATCAACGGCAAGCCGGTCAAGCGCGAGCGCATCGCCGATTACGAGACCATCGATCCGTACGGCCAGGCGACCAAGGTGCCGCAGTACAACGAGACGCTGCCGAACGGCGTCGTGCACCACACGATCGAGCGCGACGGCGACAACGGGTTCTGGGACAAGACCGAGCTCTACACCGTGCCGCCGGGGCACTTCTTCATGATGGGCGACAACCGCGACAACTCCACCGACTCGCGCGACCTCGCCAACGTCGGCTACGTCCCGTTCGAGAACTTCGTCGGCCGCGCCGAGATGATCTTCTTCTCGATCGACGAGGGCACGCCCGCCTGGCAGATCTGGAACTGGCCGGCCCACGTGCGCTGGGGCCGCCTGTTCTCGACGATCCACTGACCCCCGCCTTGCCCGACGAGGCGCGCCCCTCCGCCCGCGCACGGCGCATCACCCGCCCGAAGCCCGATCTGTCGGTGCTGGAGGCGCGCATCGGCCACAGCTTCGCCGATCCGTCGCTGCTCGCCCGCGCGGTGACGCATGTGAGCAAGGCGGCGGGCCGCGCCGGCAGCTATCAGCGCCTCGAATTCCTCGGCGACCGCGTCCTCGGCCTCGCCATCGCCGACCGGCTCTACGCCGCCTTTCCGCAGGCCGACGAGGGCGACCTCTCGCGCCGGCTGGCGGGGCTGGTCCGGCGCGAGACCTGCGCCGCCGTCGCCACCGCCTGGGACGTCGGCCCGCACCTCGTCCTCGGGCAGGGCGAGGTCCTGGGCGGCGGCCGCCGCAACCAGACCATCCTGGCCGACGTCTGCGAGGCGATCCTCGGCGCGGTCTACATGGATGCCGGCTACGAGGCCGCCCGGGCGCTGATCGAATCCGCCTTCCGCCCGGCCGAGCCGACCGGCGCGCCGCGCGGCCGCGACGCGAAGTCGGCGCTGCAGGAATGGGCGATGGGCCGCGGCCTCGCGATTCCGGCCTACGACGTCGTCGAGCGCTCCGGCCCCGACCACGCGCCGCATTTCCGCATCGCCGCCCGCGTCGAAGGGCTCGAGCCGGGGGTCGGCGAGGGGCCGTCGAAGCGCCTCGCCGAGCAGGACGCCGCCCGCACCGTGCTGGCGCGCGAGGGCATCGGCGACGGCGCCGGCCCGGGCGGAGACGGGGCAGGGCGGGATGCCGGCCAGGGGGCCGGCGAGCGGCCGAGCGAGGACCGGACATGAGCGCGATGCCCCACGACGAACCCGAGGACGGCCCGCGGGACGAATTCGAGGCGGTGCCGGAGCGCGCCCCCCCGAGCCTGCTGCCGGGCACCCCGGCCGATGCCAAGGCCGGCTTCGTGGCGCTGATCGGCGTGCCGAACGCCGGCAAGTCGACGCTCCTGAACAGCCTCGTCGGCACCAAGGTCTCGATCGTCTCGCGCAAGGTCCAGACCACGCGGGCGCTGGTGCGCGGCATCCTGATCGAGGGCTCGGCCCAGGTGGTGCTGGTCGACACCCCCGGCATCTTCCAGCCCAAGCGCCGGCTCGACCGGGCGATGGTCCACTCCGCCTGGAGCGGGGCGGCCGACGCCGACGCGGTCTGCCTGCTGGTCGACGCGCGCAAGGGGATCGACGAGGAGCTGGAGACGATCCTGGCGCGCCTGCCGGACGTGCGCCGCCACAAGATCCTGATCCTCAACAAGATCGACCTGATCCTGCGCGAGAAGCTGCTCGCGCTCGCCGAGGACTTGAACAAGCGCATCCCGTTCGCCGACACCTTCATGATCTCGGCGCTGAACGGCGACGGCATCGCCACGCTCAAGCAGGCGCTCGCCAAGCTGATGCCCTCCGGCCCCTGGCTCTACCCGGAGGACCAGGTCTCGGACGCCCCCATCCGCATGCTCGCCTCCGAGATCACGCGCGAAAAGCTCTACGATCGGCTGCACGAGGAGCTGCCCTACCGCTCCACCGTCGAGACCGACCAGTGGCAGGTGCGCAAGGACGGCTCGGTGCGGATCGAGCAGACCATCTTCGTCGAGCGCGAGAGCCAGCGCTCGATCGTGCTCGGCAAGGACGGCCAGACCATCAAGGCGATCGGCACGGCGGCCCGCCGCGAGATCGCCGAGGTCGCCGAGACCACGGTCCACCTGTTCCTGCACGTGAAGGTGCGCGAGAACTGGGCCGACGACCCGGCCCGCTACCGCGAGATGGGCCTGGAATTCCCGCGCGGCTGATCCGTTTCGGTTTCCGGCTTCTCGAATCGCGCGAAACCGCGTGTTGATGCGCCGGGCTCCCCGTGCCGATCCGGCCCCCCCCGAACCGCTCGCGCGGGGTCGCCCAAGGCGCGGCGTTTCCCCATCCTCCATGGCCGCTTCGGCGGCCCGGTCCCGAAATTCCCGTCACCCATGCCCGAAACCGCCATCTCCGACGCCGTCTACGGCCTGCCGCCGGCCGAGCTCGCCGAGGTTCCGCCGGATGCCGTCCAGCTCTCGCCCCTCGTTCCCGGGTCCGCCCGGCTGGAGGATTGCGCGGATGCGAGCCTCGCGCAGGTTCGGATGCTGGCGCCGCCCGGCACCGTGGAACGCCGCTTCGTGCTGGCGCAGGCGCTGCGGGCGCTGCGGCCCGGCGGCGAGCTCCTGGCGATGGCCCCGAAGGATCGGGGCGGCGCGCGGCTGGCGCGCGAGCTGACGGATCTCGGCTGCACCAGCGCCGAGGAGGCCCGTCGCCATCACCGGATCTGCCGCGTCGTCCGGCCCGAGGGCGACCTGCCGCTGGCCGCCGCGCTCGAGGAGGGGGCGCCGCGCCACATCGACAACCTTTCCTTGTGCACGCAGCCCGGCATCTTCTCGTGGGACCGGCTCGATCCCGGCAGCGCGCTTCTGCTCGCGACCCTGCCGGCGCTGAAGGGCGGCGGCGCCGATTTCGGCTGCGGCCTCGGCATCCTGGCGCGCGCGGTGCTGGCCTCGCCCGCCGTCACCGCGCTCACGCTGATCGACATCGACCGCCGCGCCGTCGAGATGGCGCGCCGCAACGTCGGCGACCCGCGCAGCACCATCCGCTGGGCCGACATCCGCGCGGCGGATCCCGGCCTAACGCGCCTCGACTTCGTGGTGACCAACCCGCCGTTCCACGACGGCGGCGCCGAGGACCAGAAGCTCGGGCAGGTCTTCATCCGCCGTGCCGCGGAGGCCTTGCGCCCCGGCGGCAGCCTGTGGCTGACGGCCAACGCGCACCTGCCCTACGAGCGCGTGCTCGCCGAGGCCTTCAAGGCCGTGACGGTGAAGGCGTCCGCCCACGGCTACAAGGTGTTCGAGGCGCGCAAATGAGCGCCAAGGCCCCGACCGCCCGGCTCGACAAGCTGCTGGCCAACCTCGGCTACGGCTCGCGCCGCGAGATCGCCGGCCTGGCGCGGGCCGGACGCATCGTTCTGGACGGCGCGGCCCTCGCCGACGCGGGCGCCCGCATCGCCGTGACGCCGGACCTGCCCACGCGTCTGGCCGTCGACGGCGCGGGCATCGACCCGCCCCCCGGCCTCGCGCTGATGCTGCACAAGCCGCTCGGCGTCACCTGCTCGCACAAGGAGGCCGGCCCGCTGGTCTACGGGCTCCTGCCCGAGCGCTGGCGCCGCCGCGACCCGGCGCTCTCCACCGTCGGCCGCCTCGACAAGGAGACCTCGGGCCTGCTGCTGCTCACCGACGACGGTGCGCTGCTGCATCGGATCATCGCGCCCAAGGCCAACGTGGCCAAGCGCTACCGCGTGACGCTCGACCGCCCGCTGAAGGGCGACGAGGGCGCGATCCTCGCCGCCGGCACCCTGGTGCTGGAGGACGACGACAAGCCGCTCCTGCCGGTGGGCTTCTCCGCCGAGGACGCGACGCATGCCACCGTGACCCTGCACGAGGGCCGCTATCATCAGGTCCGCCGCATGTTCGCGGCGATGGGCAACCACGTCACCGCGCTCCATCGCGACCGGATCGGCGGCCTCGCCCTGCCGGCGGACCTGCCGGCGGGGGCGTATCGGGTGATGGACGCGGCGGACGTGGCGAACGTCTTTTCCGTCGCCTGATCCCGGCCTCGAGTCCGCTGCCTGGGGTTTCCGGCGCCCCGGCGATACCGTTGCCCTGGCGGCCAACCTCTGCTAAGGCCGGGCCCATTCCACACGCGGAGCCGGCCCCATGCCTGAATGGGGCGTTTCCGGTGATCGGCCGATCCGTCGGCCGGTCGCTACCTCCGCGGCGGCACAAACCGGAAAGAAAGCGAAAGACTCATGGCCGTCGATTTCACCATGCGCCAGCTCCTCGAGGCCGGCGCCCATTTCGGGCACCAGTCGCACCGCTGGAACCCGAAGATGCAGCCCTACATCTTCGGCACCCGCAACAACATCCACATCATCGACCTCGCCCAGACGGTGCCGGCGCTGCACACCGCGCTGCAGGCGGTGAGCGACACGGTCGCCAAGGGCGGCCGCGTGCTGTTCGTCGGCACCAAGCGCCAGGCGGCCGACACGATCGCCGAGGCCGCCAAGCGTTCGGCCCAGTACTACGTCAACTCCCGCTGGCTCGGCGGCATGCTGACCAACTGGAAGACCATCTCCGGCTCGATCTCGCGCCTGCGCAAGGTCGACGAGACCCTCGACACCGGCGGCCCGGGCCTCACCAAGAAGGAGCGCCTGATGCTGTCCCGTGAGAAAGACAAGCTCGAGAAGGCGCTCGGCGGCATCAAGGACATGGGCGGCGTGCCCGACCTGCTGTTCGTGATCGACACCAACAAGGAGCAGCTCGCGATCAAGGAGGCCCAGCGCCTCGGGATCCCGGTGGCCGCGATCGTCGACACCAACTGCAACCCGGACGGCATCACCTACGTCGTCCCGGCCAACGACGACGCCGGCCGCGCCATCGCGCTCTACTGCGACCTGATCGCCCGCGCCGCCATCGACGGCATCTCGCGCGGCCAGGGCTCGTCGGGCGTCGACCTCGGCGCCTCCGAGGAGCCGATGGCCGAGGAGCTTCCGTCGGACGAGGCCGCCGCCGTCTCGGTGGAGTCGGGGGCCCTCGATCCGGCCGACGTCGCGATGCTCGCCGAGTCGACCGAGCATTTCGAGCTGCTCGCCGCCCCCCGCGGCGCGCCGGACGACCTGTCCAAGCTCCACGGCGCCGGCCCGCAGATCGTGCAGAAGCTCAACGACGCCGGCATCTACCACTACTGGCAGATCGCCGCGATGAGCCCGGAAGACGTCGCCAAGGTCGACGCCGACCTGAAGCTCAACGACCGCTTCGGCCGCGACGGCTGGGTCGCCCAGGCCCGCGGCTTCGTCGAGGCCCAGGCCGCCGCCTGATCGCCCGCCGGGATCGCGGCGGCCCCATCCGGGGCGCCGTGATCCGCACCACCACATTCGGGCCCGGCGTTCACCCCTGGACGTCGGGCTCCTCTCATCTGAGATGACGAAAGGACCGGCCATGGCCAACATCACCGCCGCGATGGTGAAGGAACTCCGCGAGAAGACCGGCGCGGGCATGATGGACTGCAAGGGCGCGCTCAACGAGACGCAGGGCGACCTCGAGGCCGCCGTCGACTGGCTGCGCACCAAGGGCCTCGCCAAGGCCGCCAAGAAGGCCGGCCGCGTCGCCGCCGAGGGCCTCGTCGCCGTGGAGTCCTCCGGACACCACGCCGCGATCGTCGAGGTGAATTCCGAGACCGACTTCGTCGCCCGCAACGACGCCTTCCAGGCCTTCGCCCGCGAAGCCGCCAAGATGGCGCTCGATTCCGACGGCACCCTGGACAGCCTTCAGGCCGCGCACTTCCCCGGCGGCAGCGAGACCGTCTCGGAGAAGCTGCAGAACCTCATCGCCACCATCGGCGAGAACATGAACCTGCGCCGCGTCGCCAAGCTCGACGTGACCAAAGGCGTGATCGCGAGCTACGTCCACGGCCAGATCTCCGAGGGCCTCGGCAAGATCGGCGTGCTGGTCGCGCTCGAGTCGGAGGGCGACGTCGAATACCTGTCGACGCTCGGCCGCCAGATCGCGATGCACGTCGCCGCCACCAACCCGGTGGCGCTCGACGCCTCCGGCGTCGACGCCGCCACGCTGGAGCGCGAGTCGAACATCTTGCGCGAGAAGAACGCCGGCAAGCCCGACCACGTGATGGCGAAGATCGTCGAGAGCGGCCTGAAGAGCTACTACAAGGAGGTCACCCTCCTGGAGCAGCCCTTCGTGCACGACGGCTCGAAGACGATCACCCAGGTGATCAAGGAGGCCGCCGGCAAGGCCGGCGCCCCGGTCGCGCTCACCGGCTTCGTGCGCTACGCGCTCGGCGACGGCATCGAGAAGGAAGAGGGCCCCGACTTCGCCTCCGAAGTCGCCGCCATGTCGCGCTGAGCCAAGTTGCGCTGAGTCATGTCGCGCTGAGCGACATGATAGGTTCTTCCGAGGAGCCTCGGCCGCAAGGCCGGGGCTCTTCGCGTTCCGGCACCCGACGAAGCCGCCGGCGTCTCGCTCAAGCGATGGCTGCGGCGACCATGTCCGGATGCCGGGCGATGACGCGAACGTAGGCGACCGCGAAATCGGGAGGCGTGGTCCGAGCCTGTTCCCAATCGCGCAGGGTTCCGAGCGGGACACGGAACCTGAGGGCGAACGCGGCTTGCGAAAGGCCCAGCGTCGTGCGCGCCATCCGGATCAGCCGGGCCTTCTGCGCCCGATCCAAAGCCGTCGCGGGGACATCGAAATCCTCCGGGTCGCTGGTCTCAGAGGCCAGGATCGTAGGCTCGTCCTTCACCGGCATTGCTTCGCCTCACAGAGATGAACCGTGGCCGCCCGTTTCGCCAGGTGAACACGGCCGCGTGGAGTTTGCCCTCGACCAGACCAATGGCCTTGAAACGTTCCTCGCCGTCCCGCGGCCGGACGGATGGAATGATCGGGTGGGCCTCGTCCGCCATGATCCTGTCGCCGAACGCGAGCGACAGGCCGTGCCGTTCGCGGTTGATCGCATCCTTGCCGGGATCGAACGGTCGCTCATCGCACCAATGATACGGAAATCCCGTACCTCCAACAAGGCGACATCCGAGGCTGGCAGCCGATTTTTCCGAAACGGTCCGCGGAGAGCGGTCTCCGGGGCCTCGACGGTCCCGGGCGGCCTGACGTAGAAGCCCCTCGGTTCTGGATCAGGTTCGGCCGTGTCGCCGGACCCTATGAGGTGGACGATGCCGGAGACGACGCCGTTTCGCCGGGTGCTGGTGAAACTCTCGGGCGAGGCGCTGGCCGCCCCCGACGGGTACTGGCTCCATCCGCCGACGCTGGCGGGCCTCGCCGAGGACATTGCCCGCGCCATCGAGGCCGGGATCGAGGTCGCGCTGGTGGTCGGCGGCGGCAACATGATCCGCGGCGCGCGGATCTCGCAGGCCGGGTTCATCGACAGGGCCACCGGCGACTCGCTCGGCATGATGGCCACGGTGATGAACTCGCTCGCGCTCGAGACCGCGCTCAACGCGGCCGGCGTCCCCGCGCGCACGATGTCGGCGGTGTCGATGCCGACGATCTGCGAGACCTACGCGCGCCAGCCGGCCCTGCACCACCTCGACAAGGGCCAGGTGGTCGTGCTCGCCGGCGGCACCGGCAACCCGTTCTTCACCACCGACACCGCCGCCGTGCTGCGCGCGGCCGAGCTCCGCTGCGACGCGGTCCTGAAGGCGACGCAGGTCGACGGCGTCTACTCGGCCGACCCGAAGACCCATCCTGAGGCGACCCGCTACGACCGCATCACCCACGACGAGGCGATCGCCCGCGACCTCAAGATCATGGACACCGCCGCCTTCGCGCTCGCCCGCGAGAGCCGGCTGTCGATCGTGGTCGGCTCGGTGCACCCGCCCTCCTCGATCACTGCGATCCTCACCGGGCATGCGCCCTCGACCCTGGTCGTGCCCTGAGGACGGCGGGCGTCCCCGAGGGGCGTTGCGGTTTGCGGCCTCACGGGATTTCGTTCATTGAGGCGCCGACGCGCTCCGGCCCGGCGGGCCGGCTCGACCGACGAACAGTGAAGACGTTTCGGGAACTCTGAGACAATGGCTACACCGGACTTCGACCTCGCCGACATCAAGCGCCGCATGCAGGGCGCGGTCACGGCGCTCTCCAAGGATCTCGGCTCGCTGCGCACCGGCCGCGCGACGCCGAGCATCCTCGACCCGATCCAGGTCGACGCCTACGGCGCATCGATGCCGATGGCGCAGGTCGCCACCGTGAGCGTGCCCGAGCCGCGCCTGCTGTCGATCTCGGTGTGGGACCGCGGCATGGTCACGGCGGTCGAGAAGGCGATCCGCGAATCCGATCTCGGGCTCAATCCGCAGACGGAAGGCCAGACCATCCGCCTGCGCATCCCCGAGATGAACGAGCAGCGCCGCAAGGAGATGGTCAAGGTCGCGCACAAGTACACCGAGGAGGCCCGCGTCGCGGTCCGCCACGTGCGCCGCGACGGGCTCGACCACCTCAAGAAGCTGCTCAAGGACAGCGCCATCTCCGAGGACGACGAGAAGCGCCAGGCCACGGAAGTGCAGAAGGTCACCGACCAGCACATCGCCGAGGTCGACGGGGTGCTGGCGTCCAAGGAAAAGGAAATCATGCAGGTGTGAGGCGGCCTCGGTCCCGCTCCCGAGGGGAGGGGGCGTGACGGTGCCTGCGCCGACCTGTGAGGAAACGCTAGACCGGGCCGGCTGCCCCGGGGCCGGCGACGTGACGGAGAGGGGACGCGTGGACGGGAAGCACTCTGCGCGCCTTGCATCCGCGCGGACCGACGGTTCGAGGGCGCGGTGATGGCCGCCGACGACAGGGCGGTCGGCGCGCGGAAGAACCCGTTCGCGAACCGCGAGTTCGGCCTGCGCGTGGTCTCCGGGCTCGTGCTGGCGGCGATCGTCGTGGCGGCCCTGGTGGTCGGCGGCTGGGCCTTCGCCGTGATCTGGCTCGCCGCCGGGATCGTCGGCGCCGCCGAATGGATCGGCATGAGCCGGACGACGCCGCGGCGCGCGCTGCTGGCCATCGTCGCCGGCACGCTGATCCTGGCGGCGGCATGCTTCGAGGGCGACGCGCCGACCTACGCGGTGCCGGTGCTCCTGGCGCTCGGCGCCGTGCTGTGCGTGGTGGTGGCGGAGGGGG
>NZ_VRVH01000380.1:0-3613 GCF_008040095.1 Methylobacterium sp. WL6
CCCCGCCGGTCCCCTCCGCCCCCCCGACCCCGGACGACCCGCCCGAGCCGACGCCGGAGCGCCGCCCGTTCCGGGCCTTCCTGCGCCGGGCGAGCTAGAGGGGTCGTACCCGATCGGGAGGGTCCCTTCGGGATGGCGGATCGGGGGGAAGCCGTGCCAGGGGCGAGGATGCCGGGCGAGCAGGGCCTCGAACAGCGCCGGGCGGCAGCGGAAATTGGTCGCCCGGAGCCGTGAGACGGCGTCGTGCACATCGAGGAGGCCGCGCCGCACGGCGAGGTCGACGATGCCGAGCGTGCCCGTGACGGCGACCCCCCTGGCCCGGGCGGCGGCGACGCCGGCACGGCCATCCATGAGGATCAGGTCCGCCCCGAGCGCCGTCGCCAGCCGGATGGCTTCCCGTTCCCCGGCATCCAGTGGCCCAAGCGACGGGTCCGACCCGACCGGATCGGGCTCGACCGCGGGCCAGGCCGGCGGCGCCGACATCCAGCGTCGCACGGCCGCGGGAGCTTCGGGATGGCGCCACTGCCGGCATACCGTGTCGGGGATCGCGACCCCGGCCAGCAGCGTCGGCAGCACCGCGATCCGGTCGATCAGCACGAGATAATGGATCGGCCCGGCATCGGCGACGGCACGCAACGGATCACAGGCCGAGGCGGTCGAGATCGCGGCGGTCGTCGTCCAGGTCGGTGAGGTCGTAGACGACGAAGACGTTGCGGGCCTTGAGGAAGGCGTCGAGCGCCGCACGGGTGCCGAACCCGAGCAGCGTGCGCAACTCGGGGGGCGTCAGCCGCCCGGCGCGAAACTCCTCGACCGCGAAGGCCTCCAGCGCGCGGCGCGCGAGGTCGCCGCCATCCGCGGCGAGGCGGCGGGCGAGGTCGTCGGGAATCGGGACCGTCACGTTCATGCCGCGAGGCTACGCCGGGTCGCCCGATCCCGCAAAGCCCCGCGCGATTGCCAACCCCGGCCGGCGCGCCTAACCCGGCCGGCGCCTTCCCCGACAGATCCGCCCGAGACCGCCGATGCCCGATCCGATCCCGACGCTGCCCGGCCTGTCCGGCATCGCGGATGCCTACGACCTGATCCTGTGCGACGTCTGGGGCGTGCTGCACGACGGCACCCGCGCCCACACCGCCGCCGGCGCGGCGCTGATCGCCTTCCGCGAGCGGCCCGGCCCGCGCCCGCGCCGGGTGGTGCTGGTCTCGAACGCGCCCCGCCCCTGGGCCGGCGTGCAGCGCATCCTCGACGGCTACGGCGTGCCGCGCGCCGCCTACGACGCGATGCTGACCTCGGGCGACCTCACCCGCGGGCTGATCGCCCGGCGGCCGGGCGCGCGGATCCACCATCTCGGCCCGGAGCGCGACGGCCCGATCTTCGAGGGGCTCGACCTCACGCTGGTGCCGGCCGACGCCTGCGATCTCGTGGTCAACACCGGCCTGTTCGACGACGCCACCGAGACGGCCGAGGATTACCGGGCGACGCTGGCCGCGCTGAGGGCCCGCGACGTGCCGATGATCTGCGCCAACCCCGACCTCGTGGTCGAGCGCGACGGCCTGCTCATCCCCTGCGCCGGCCTGCTGGCCGAGGCTTATGCCGCGATCGGCGGCGCGGTGACCTATGCCGGCAAGCCGCACCGGCCGGTCTACGAGGCCGCGCTCGCGCTCGCCGCCGGCCTCGACGCGGGCGCCGCGCCCGATCCCGCCCGCGTCCTGGCGGTGGGCGACGCGATCCGCACCGACATCGCCGGCGCGCGCGGGTTCGGCATCGCCAGCCTGCTCGTCGCCCGCGGCATCCACGCCGAGGAGCTCGGCGTCTCGGCCGCCCACCACACCCTCGGCGACGTCGCCGCCTGGCTCGCGCGCCAGCCGGTGCAGCCCGACGCGGTGATCGAGCGGCTCGTCTGGTAGCCCGCCGGCCGCGGCACGGCCCGCGCACGGCGGTGCGCGGTTTCGGGGCGGTCGATCGCCCCGGCGGCACAGCCGATCCCCACTTCGAGTTGCCCGACGATGCGCCGCCCCGCTTCCACGCCGCCCCGATCGGTCAGGCCCCTCGGATGAGCGGTCTCGCCCAGCGCGATCCGGCGGCCTGGCGCTCCCAGGACCGCATCGTCGCGCGCATCGGCTCGCTGCGGCAGCTCCAGCTGTTCAACGATCGCGGCGGCATCGCCGTCAACTTCGACATCCTGCGCTCGGCGGCGCCCGACATCCGCATCGCCGGCAGCCAGAGCGAGACCTTCAGCCTGTGGGAGACCGCCTCGGCGAGCGGATTCGTCACCAAGCCGAAATTCGACGCCGACCTCGTCACCATCCGCTTCGTCACGAGCGGCAGCATCGCCTACCGCTACCGGGCCGGCGAGGCCATCGGCCTGCCCTCCCACGCCACGCTGGTCGGCTTCGAGGACCTGCGCGAGGTCCAGGCCTCGAGCGGGTTCGGCGCCATCGGCGGGACGATCCCGGTCGCGGCCCTGACGGCCGCCGACGCGGCGCTGACGGGCGGCGGCGACCGCGGCTTCGCGCCGCTCGCGCCGATCGCCGCGATGACGACCCCCGGCGTGCAGATGCTGTTCTGCACCCTGCGGCAGATCCATGCGCACAGCCACGGACCGAGCCGGCGCGGGAACCTGATCGTCCCATTGATCCAGGAGATCCTGAGCTACCAGCTGCTCTCGGTCTGGCCGAAGCGGGACATGCCGGCGCCTCAGGAGAGCCAGGACGTGCCGCTCCGGCGCATCCGCGCCGCCCTCGACTACATCGAGGCGCACCTGTCCGACCCGCTGACGCTGGCCGACATCGCGGCCGCGGCCGGGATCAGCGTCCGCTCGCTGCAGGACAGGTTCCGGCAGGCGATCGGGCAGACGCCGGTGCAGTTCATCATCGATCGCCGCCTGCGGAAGGTCCACCACGACCTGACCGCGCGCGGCGGCGCGACGCTCTCGATCGCCGAGGTCGCGGCGCGGTGGGGGTTCGTCCACATGAGCGATTTCGGGCAGCGCTACCGGCGGCTGTACGGCTGCGCGCCGTCCGAGACGCGGCGCGACGCCGGCCGGCCGCGCTGAATGCGCCCCGGGCGGTGAGGGGCCCGCGGCGCTTCGGGGCCGCGGGCCCGGATGCGGAGGCCTGCCGGACGAGCGCCGGGGCCCTATCCGGGCTGGCTATCAATATAGCGCAAAACAGTATAAATATCGCGCAAATTTGACACTTCTAGTTTAAAACCGGATACCAACGTATGTGAGTGCAACTTCGATCCCATTTTGGATTCGATATCCGGTCTCTTATCGATCGGCGGTCTCGAGGGCAGGTCCAAATCCTGCATCGTCGCCGGATCGGAGCTGCCGAATATATAGCGAACGGTCTTTGTAAGGTATTTATTCAAAATAGACTGTAACCCATAGATCGATTATCCTACGCACCTCGAGCGCGTCGCACGGGAACCCGCATGCTGGATCTTGCGAACAACGATGCCTGCACCCGCAAGACGATCCCGGCTCGTCCGCCGGCGGATCGCGATGCGGCCGTGACGACGCCCGGTCCGGCCGCGCGCGCCGCGATGGCCCCCCCGCGGCCGGCGCACGATGCAACCCGCGCACCGGCCGGGTCGCCCGGGCGCGGGCCGGCGC
>NZ_VRVH01000381.1:0-3603 GCF_008040095.1 Methylobacterium sp. WL6
GTGCCGGACGTCTCGCGCGGCGGCGCGGCCGCGCTGCCGGTGGCGTCGGGCTGCTGCAGCGACAGCGTGATCGCCCGGCTGACATGCTCGGCCATGCAGCGCAGGCCGAGGTCGTTCAGCCGGAATTGCTGGCCGAGCATGTGGCCCTCGCCCTTGTCGCTGCGCCCGGCGAGGTAGCGCATCGCGTCGTAGCGCAGCACCAGCGGCACCTTCTCGCTCGTCGCCACGGTGCGCACCGACTGGACGATGCTGGTGTAGTACGCGTCGGCGGCGAGGCTGGCGGTGTAGAGCGGATCGACCAGGACCACGTCGATGTCGTGCGACTTGATCCACCTCACGGTCTCTGTGAGGGCGTCGGTGAAGGCGTCGAGCTCGACCCGGGCGAGGGCGTCGTGGGTGCCCACCTGCCAGATCACGAGGTCCGGCTCGACGTCGGCCACCATGCTGCGCAGGCGCTCCGCCGCGCCCGAGGCGATCTCGCCCTGGAGGCCGCGATACTCCATCACCACGTCGACGTTGGGCATCGCGCGCTCCAGCGCCGTCTCGAGCTTGACCGGGTAGGTCGCGGACGCGCCGGGCGCGGCATTGCCGCCGATGGCGAGCACCCGCACCGGGCGCTTCTTCAGGATCGCCGCCTTCACCGCCTCGAGCTGGGCCAGCGTGTAGAGCTGCGAGCCCGGCACGCGGCATTCGGGCGACAGGCTGGGATCGGCGGGCTCCGCCTCCTTGGCCGCGGCTCCGGAGGGCGGGGACACGATCATGGGAGCGCCGCTCGACCGGGGCGCGGCCTCGCGGGGGGCGTCCTGCGCATCCGCGGGGGCGCTCGCGATGAGGCCGAGGAGCAGGGCGGCGGCGATCCGGCGCATCGCGGCGGCCCTCACGACGCCACCCGGACTTTTCGGCCGCGCCATTCCACGAACCACGCGGTCGCGCCGAGGCCGACGATGCCGACGGCGAGCACGATCATGTCGACGATCAATCCGCCGCCGGTCCGAAAGCGCAGGAGCTGGCCGCCGAGGCTCAAGATCGATCCCATGGAGAACACGGCCAGGGAATTCCGGCCCAGGCTCGCAAGATACCCGACAATCAAGGGGATGCGGGGCGCGATGATACCGTAGACCGGGCCGAATGCGAGAAGGACGCCCACGAAATGTAACAGGCGCGCCGGCGTCAAGTAGGTCTTGTCGAAGCTGAACAGCAGTCGCGGGTCCGGGACCAGCATCGGATCGGGGCGGATCTCCAGCACCGAGAGCACGATCCCGAGGACGACGATCGCGATCCCGAGGGGGAACAGGCGGCGCGACCACAGCCGCAGCGTGCCCGAGGTGCGGTTCCAGTCCTGCAGGACGAAGCCGAGCACCAGGAGCAGCTGCCAGCACCACGGATCGAAGAACCAGTCGCCCTGCCCGGGCCAGGACGGCAGGTTCCACTCCTCGACGAGGCTGGCGAGGTAGAGGCCGGCCGAGAGCCCGAGGGCGAGGAGCCGGCTCTCTCTGGCGATCAGCACGAAGACCGGGGCGATCCCGAGCAGCACCACGTAGAGCGGCAGGATGTTGAAGAACCCGAGCTGGTGGGTGAGCAGCACCATGCCGACGACGGTTTGGATCGGGTCGGCGAAGAACCCGCCGGCATTGTGCCATTCGAGGATCAGCGGGTTGTCGAAGACCAGCGCGGTGCCGGCGATCATCGCCAGCGCGATCACCATCACGGCGAGCTGCGCCCGGTAGACCTCGATGGTGCGCGACAGGAGGCGCAGCACCGAGCGCAGCCGCGGCTCGGGCGTGCCGTCGCGGCCGCGGGTGGCGATGCCGATCGACCAGCCGGCCAGGAACACGAACAGCTCGGCCGCGTCCGAGATGCCGTACTGCGAGTAGGTGTAGCGCTCGAAGGTGTTGCCGGGGACGTGATTGATGAAGATCGTGACCAGGGCGAGCCCGCGCCAGAAATCGATCGCGTTCGGTTCCCGCATCGCGGTGTCGGCTCCGGAAGTTCGGCGTGCGGGTTCGTCCGCCGGCGGCGCGTCGCGACGCGGCGAAGGCCGGTCCTGATACGGCGGCGCAGGCCCGACTGCAAAGGTGCGCCGCAGACGCCCCGCCCCGCGGGTCGAACCGACACGCCGTCGCCCGCGTTACGCCGGGACAAGGAGCCGACGATGTCCAGAACCCACGGAATTTCCGCTTTCGCCCTCGCCGCCGCTGTGGCCGCGTCATGGTCGGGCCAAGCGCTCGCCCAGGCCCAGACGGGCACGGGCGGCGGGCCGACCACGACGATCACCGCGCCGAACACCTCGAGCGTCGGCCAGACCGTTCCACGCCCGGGCGCCGCCGGCGAGGGCAGATTGGGCGACCGGGAGACGCGGACGGCCAACGAGAAGAAGGACGATCAGCTCATGCGCGGCATCTGCATCGGCTGCAGCAAGCAGTGACGGCGGCCCGGCGGTTCACTGAACCCGAGTTCACGCCGCCGGGTTCTCGCGTGCCAATCGCAATAGGTTCTGTCCGTAGGCGGTCTTCTTGAACAGCTCGCCGCGGGCGACGAGCTGCTCGTGGCCGATGAAGCCCTGCTCGAACGCGATCTCCTCCAGGCAGGCGACCTGCAGCCCCTGGCGGTGCTGGATCGTGCGCACGAACTCGGAGGCCTCCAGCAGGCTGTCGTGCGTGCCGGTGTCGAGCCAGGCGTAGCCGCGGGACATCTTCTCGACGTGGAGCTGGCCGCGCTCGAGATAGGCCTCGTTGACCGAGGTGATCTCGAGCTCGCCCCGCGCCGAGGGCGTCACCGCGGCGGCGATGTCGAGCACCTGATTGTCGTAGAAGTACAGGCCGGTCACCGCCCAGGTCGATTCCGGCTCGGCCGGCTTCTCGACCAGCCGCAACGGCCGCCCGGCCGCGTCGAGCGTGACCACGCCGTAGGCCTGCGGGTTCTCGACGTGGTAGGCGAATACCGTCGCCCCCGCCTTGCGCTCGGCGGCGCGCGCCAGCAGCTCGGTCATGCCGGCGCCGAAGAACAGGTTGTCGCCGAGAATCAAGGCGACGGAATCGTCGCCGACGAACTCGCGGCCGATGAGGAAGGCCTGCGCCAGCCCCTCGGGCCTCGGCTGCACCGCGTAGGCGAAGCGCAGCCCGAACTGCTCGCCGGTGCCGAACAGGCGCTTGTAGTTGTCGAGGTGCTCGGGGCTGGAGATGATCAGGATCTCGCGGATGCCGGCCAGCATCAGCACCGAGACCGGGTAGTAGATCATCGGCTTGTCGTAGACCGGCAGCAGCTGCTTGTTGATCGACAGCGTCGCCGGATGCAGCCGCGTGCCGGAGCCGCCGGCCAGGATGATGCCCTTCATCGGAAGGCCTCCGTTGTGACCGGCCCGATCAGGCGGTCGAGAATGGTGTCGAGAGCTTGTTGCCACGGCCGCATCGCGATGCCGTAGGCGGCGTTCAGGCTCTCGGTCGAGAGCGCCGAGTTCGCC
This sequence comes from Methylobacterium sp. WL6, assembly GCF_008040095.1. Taxonomy (NCBI): domain Bacteria; kingdom Pseudomonadati; phylum Pseudomonadota; class Alphaproteobacteria; order Hyphomicrobiales; family Methylobacteriaceae; genus Methylobacterium; species Methylobacterium sp. WL6. The sequence goes on from NZ_VRVH01000381.1 coordinate 3,461, forward strand.
GGCCGCCGGGCCGGGGTCGGGTAGGCGCTGGTGGGGATGCCCGCGACCGGCACGGAGCGGCCGCCGCGGCGGGCGCTGCCGGCGACGATGGCTTGCGCAAAACCGTGCCAGGTGGTCGTCCCGGCGTTGACGCAGTGGAAGGT
>NZ_VRVH01000382.1:0-3590 GCF_008040095.1 Methylobacterium sp. WL6
GCCCTGCGCCGCGCCCCGCGCCGGGTGCCCGAGGCGGTGCCGGCGCCCACCGCCGAGACGCCGTCGTTCTTCGAGGAGCTGTTCGCCGCGCGGAAGGACCCGGGCCCGGCTTTGGCCTACGCCGCCCTCGAGAGCCCCGGGCTGGAGCGGTCGCGCGGCCGCCTGTTCCCCAGCCCCGACGCGGGCGCCGGCACGGCGATCTACGACATCACCGCCCGCACCGTCCGCCTGCCGAACGGCGAGGTGCTGGAAGCCCATTCCGGCCTCGGCGCCAGCATGGACCATCCCGACTTCGTGCACCTGCGCATGCGCGGCTCGACCCCGCCGGGCACCTACGACCTCACCGAGCGCGAGGCTTTGTTCCACGGCGTGCGGGCGATCCGCCTCAACCCGGTGGGCGGCGCCGCCGCGATCCACGGCCGCGACGGGCTGCTGGCCCACACCTACATGCTCGGGCCGAGCGGCGCCTCGAACGGCTGCGTGTCCTTCCGGAACTACGACCGCTTCCTGCAGGCGTTCCTGCGCGGCGAGATCCGCCGCCTCGTCGTGGTGACCGGCCGCGGCGACGGCCCGGCCCGCTTCGCCGCGAGCCGCTGACGCCGTCACCGATCGGCCACACCCGGCGACGGCGTCCGAAAGCCGGATTGACGGGCCGGCGGCGCCCGACGCAACCTGCACGCGACGGTTCCTCATCGAGGATCAAAAGGGAACGCGGTGAGGGGAGGGCCCGACGGGGCCTTGCCCGAAGCCGCGGCTGCCCCCGCAACTGTAAGCGGCGAGCCTTCCACCACTGGACGTCACTGGATGCGCCGCATCCGGGAAGACGGTGGCGGGCGATGACCCGCGAGCCAGGAGACCTGCCGTCAGTCGTGGTCACACGCGAAGCGCGTAGGGCGGGGTGTTCCGGCGGGTGTCGAAGCCCCCGGCCGTCCGACGGACGGAGCGGTGGATCGGCCTCGTTCGCGGTGACGTGCCACGTCCGCGTCGCCCGAGGTCCCGTGTCCGCGTCCCAGTCCCCGCCCGTCTTCCGAACGCCAACCCTGCTCGCTCTCGCCTGCGCCGCCGCCCTCTCGGGCCCGGCCGCGCTGGCGCGCCCCGCCGCCGGGGAGGCCGAGGCGAACCTCGCCGAGATCTCCGTGACGGCCGACGATCCCAGGCCCGCCGCCGGGGCTGCGGCGAGCGCCGGCTACGTCGGCGGCACCATCGGCGCCGGCGGGGCGCTTCGGACGGTGGATGCGGCGAGCGCCGGCATCGTTTCCGGCGCCGAGATCAACAGCCGCCCGATCACGCGGCCGGGCGAGGTGCTCGAATCCGTGCCCGGCCTGATCGTCACCCAGCATTCGGGGGAGGGTAAGGCCAACCAGTTCTTCCTACGCGGCTTCAACCTCGACCACGGCACCGACATCGCGATCGAGGTCGACGGGATGCCGGTGAACATGCGCACGCACGCGCACGGCCAGGGCTACGCCGACATCAACTTCCTGATCCCCGAGCTCGTCGGCGCGGTGGCGTTCCACAAGGGGCCGTACTTCGTCCGCGACGGCGACTTCGCCTCGGCCGGCTCGGTACGGATCGACTACCTCGACACCGTCGCCAAGAACGTCGCGCTGACCTCGTTCGGCAGCTTCGGCTACGCGCGGGCGCTGACCATCGCCTCGGCCCCCCTCGGCCAGGGCAACCTGCTCGTGGCGGGCGAGGCGCAGGTCTACGACGGCCCGTGGGACGTGCCGGACGCGCTGCGCAAGGTGAACGGCGTGGTGCGCTACAGCCAGGGCACGGCGCTCGACGGGTTCTCGGTCACCGGCATGGCCTATGCCAGCCGCTGGGCCGCGACCAACCAGATCGCGTCGCGCGCGGTGTCGGAGGGGATCATCGGCCGCTTCGGCACCCTGAACCCGACCGACGGCGGCGACAGCAGCCGGTTCTCGCTCTCGGGCCGCTGGAGCATGACCGACGACACCGGCGTCACGCGGGCCTCGGCCTACGTCATCCGCTCGCAGCTCAACCTGTTCAACGACTTCACCTACTTCCTCAACGATCCGGTCAACGGAGACCAGTTCCACCAGCTCGACCAGCGCATCCTCGGCGGCGGCGAGGTGAGCCACGTCTTCCAGGGCGACCTGTTCGGGCATCCGATGGAGAACGAGATCGGGGTGCAGACCCGCACCGACGCGATCCGCGTCGGGCTGTTCAACACCGCGAACCGCCAGTTCCGCACGGGCGTCCTCGACGACCGGGTGCTGGAGGCGAGCGGGGCGTTCTACGTCGACAACCGCGTGCGCTGGACCGACTGGCTGCGCACCAGCGTCGGCTTCCGGGCCGACGGCTACTACGGCGACGTGGTCTCCGACACGGCGGCCAATTCCGGCAAGGCACGGGACGGCATCGTCAACCCGAAGCTCGGGCTGGTGCTGGGGCCGTGGTTCGACACCGAGCTCTACGTGAACTACGGCGGCGGCTTCCACTCGAACGACGTGCGCGGCGTGACCGCGACGGTCGACCCGGCGAGCCCCCTCTTCAACATCGCGCGCTCGCCCTTCCTCGTGCCCTCGACCGGCTACGAGGTCGGCATCCGCAACCGCTCGATCGCCGGGCTGGAGACCGCATTGGCCTTGTTCCGCCTCGATTTCGCGTCGGAGAACCTGTTCCAGGGCGACACCGGCACGACGGAGCCGAGCCGGCCGAGCCGCCGCTTCGGCATCGAGTGGACCAACCGCTACGCGGTGACGCCGTGGCTGAGGCTGGAGGGGGACCTCACCGTCACCAATGCCCGCTTCTCCGACGTCGACCCGGTCGGCAACCGCATCCCCGAGGCGCCGACCACGATCGCGTCGGCTGGGTTCACCTTCGGCGAGGGCCTCGGCTGGTTCGGCGCGATGCGGCTGCGCTACTTCGGCCCGCGCCCGCTGATCGAGGACAATTCCGTGCGCTCGAAGCCGACGGCGCTGCTCAACGGCCGCGTCGGCTACCATTTCGACAACGGCCTCAGCCTGTCGCTCGACGTGCTGAACCTGACAAAGGCCAAGTCGGACCAGATCACCTACTACTATATCTCGCGCCTGCCGGGCGAACCGGCCGACGGCGTCGCCGACCGGCACTTCCACCCGGTCGAGCCCACCGCCGTGCGGCTGACGCTGGCCGGGCGGTTCTGAGCGGCGGCCCTCGATCCGAGCGGCAGGCCCGGCGAAAACGGCCTCGCACGGTTCTGCCGCATTGACGGGGCGGCGGCCGGCGCCCTAGGCGTGGGGCATGCGCATGTGGCGGCCAGATTGGCAGGTCTGCCGCGCGGTCATCGCCGTGACCGCGCTCTACGCGCTCGCCCTGCAGGCCGTCCTCGGCGGGATGACGGGCGTGCGCACCCTCGACCCGGCGCACGCGCTCTGCCTGCAGGAATCCGGCGCGGACGGGCAGGGCCCGGCCGACGCGCCCCATCACGGCGACCACCTGGCATGCTGCACGGCCGCGCAGGCGATGCCGATGGCGGACGTGCCGGTTCCGGCGGCCGTCGCGGTCGCCCGGTCCGCTCCCCCGGCCGTCGACGTTCCGTGGCGTCCCGTCCTCGCCGCCGCCGCCCGCGCTCCGCCGGGCAT
>NZ_VRVH01000383.1:0-3587 GCF_008040095.1 Methylobacterium sp. WL6
CCGCGCCGCGCTCGACCTCCGTCCAGAGCCTGCGCCGGCCGCGCCCGATCAGGCCGACCAGCGCGCATTCGTGCCCGGTCAGCCGGCAGCAGGTCGCCGGCATGAACGACCCGTCATCCGCCCGCTCGGCGCGCAGCGCGCGGACGACCCCGACGATCCCGGAGACGAAGCGGCCGCCGGCCTCGGCGCCGAGAAGCGTCTCCGCACCGTCGAACGCCGCATCCCAGCACGCGATGTCCCGCGTCATGTAGCCCGCGGCCACGAACCGGGCGACCGAGAGCGCCAGCACCTCCGCGTCGTCGCCGCAGACCTCCGCCACCCGCGGCATCGGCGCATGCTTCGACAGGATCGGTGCGGACATTCGGCCTCCGGAAAGTGCCTGCCGCACCGCCTCGTCACGCTGAAACGGACCGCACTGTGCCTGCGGGGCGGAAGTATCCGAGGTGGAGGGCAAGGATCAAGGGCACGGCCGAAAATCAGATCCGTTCCAAACTGTTACGAATACATCCCTGTTCTCGGCCGTCGTCTGTTGCCGAAAGATCCCGCCGTCCGTTGCCGCTTCTGCCCGTGCGTCCCGCCTTCGGCGCGGCGCGGCGTCCCTTGATGGGCCGGGTCGCCTCGTCCATATCTTGGCGTGCCGGGCCGCTGGGCCGGAAGGGGCGCTGCCGCCAGCGGGCCCCGCGACGAGGCGCCCACCGGCATTCGGGCACGGGGCCTCCACAGGGGTGTTGCCGCCGATGACCCGTCCATCTCCGTTCGGACACCCGTTCCTGCTCGGGTTCGACGAGATCGAGCAGGCCCTCGACCGGGTCTCCAAGGCCGCCAACGACGGCTACCCGCCCTACAACATCGAGCGTCTGGCCCGCACCGACCGGGAGCCGGACCGCCTGCGGATCACCCTGGCGGTGGCCGGCTTCACGCGCGACCAGCTCGACGTGATGCTGGAGGAGAACCAGCTGATCGTCCGCGGCCGTCAGGTCGACGACAAGGAGCGGCTGTTCCTCCACCGCGGCATCGCGGCGCGGCAGTTCCAGCGTGCGTTCCTGCTGGCCGACGGGATGGAGGTGCTCGGCGCCGACCTGTCGAACGGGCTGCTCTCGATCGATCTGGCGCGGCCCGAGCCCGAGCGGGTGGTGCGCCGCATCGCCATCCTCGAGCGCGATTGATCCGCGGGAAAAGCACCCCACATCAGGATCAGGCCCACGATCGCCGGATCGGTTCGATCAAGACGGGATCGTTTCCGGGCCGATTGCTCTGCCTCGAAAGGAGGGCACGACATGACCGACCTCAACACCTCCCCGCTGACGGCCGCAGACCTCGATCCGGCCGAATTCAACGCCGCCGACCTCGCGGCCCTGGGCGAAGGTCACATCGCCTACGTCCGCTCGATCCGCTCCGACGAGGTGATGCGGCTGTTCCCGCAGGCGCCGCAGCTGACGCCCGGCCTCGACCTGTTCGCGCTCCTGTCGGCCAGCGGCGCGCCGATCCTGCTCGCGGACTCGCGCGAGGTGATCCTCGCCAACGCCGCCGAGCACGACCTCTTCCCGGTCAGCCTGCACTAGCCGGTCTCGCCATCTCCGCCACCGCCGAGAGCAGCCGCGCGATATCCTGCGGCCGCGACAGGCGGTGGTCGCCATCCGCGATCAGCGTGAGGACCGTGCCCGCCGCCGGCAGCCGGTCCAGGATGCGGAAGGCGTGGGCGTGCGGCACGTCCGGATCGTTCATTCCCTGGAGGATGTGGACCGGGCAGCGCAGGTCGAGGGCGCCGGTCAGCAGGCGGTTGCGCCGGCCATCCTCGATCAGCGCCATGGTGATTGCGTCGGGCTCGGGCGCGTAGGCGCTCTGGCGCAGCCAGACGCCGTCCTGCTCCAGCGTGCGGCGCACCTCGGGCGGGAACCGATCCCACATCAGGTCCTCGGTGAAGTCGAGGGCCGGCGCGATCAGCACGAGGCCGGTCGGCGCCGGCGCCCCGCGCGCCGCGAGGTTTCGCGCCACGAGGCAGGCGATCCATCCGCCCATCGAGGATCCGATCAGCACCGGCGCTTCCGGCGCGTGCGCGGCGAGCACGCCCTCGGCGTCGGCGAGCCAGGTCGAGATCGTGCAGGCCGAGAACTCGCCCTCAGATTCGCCGTGGCCGGAATAATCGAACCGCACGAAGCGCCGCCCCTCGGCGGCGGCCCAGGCGTCGACCGCCATCGCCTTGGTGGCGCCCATGTCCGAGCGGAAGCCTCCGAGCCAGACGATCGCCGGACCCGCCCCGTCGCGCACGCGCACGGCGATCTGGCGTCGGTCCGCTCCTTCGCCGACGTCGACGTGCTCCAACGTCGTCCCGTCCCGCATCCCGCTCTCCCGATTCGCCCGGCCCGCGCGTTCCCGACCTGAACGCCGCGTCTTCAGCCGCCGTTTACCAGACCGTAAAGCGTACCCGTGATCCTATGACAATGAACGCTTCCCTGCGGCCGCGGCCCGCCTGCGCCCTCTCGCCGCGCAGCCGCCGATGAACGGCGATTCCCGTCCGTCGGTCGGCTTCCCCGGCGACGCGTCGCCGCTGGCCGGTGCCTGCGTCCTCCAGATCATTCCCGAGCTCGACGCCGGCGGTGCCGAGCGCACCACCGTCGACATCGCGGCCGGCCTCGCGGCGGTCGGTGCGCGTGCGCTGGTCGCGACGGAAGGCGGGCGCCTCGTCGGCGAGCTTCAGGCCAAGGGCGGCATCTGCCTGCCGTTCCCGGCGGCGTCGAAGAACCCCGTCCAGATGGCCCTCAACGTCGGCCGCCTGGCGCGCCTGTGCCGGCGCGAGGGCGTGCAGATCATCCATGCGCGGTCCCGCGCCCCGGCCTGGGTCGCGCTCGGCGCTGCGCGACGGCTGAAGCTGCCCTTCGTCACGACCTATCACGGCAGCTATTCCGGCCGTACCGGCGTGAAGGTGCTGTACAACTCGGTGATGGCGCGCGGCGACGTGGTGATCGCCAACTCGCACTACACCGCCGACCTGATCCGTCGCCTGCATGCCGAGCAGGCGGGCGACCGGGTTCAGGTGATCCACCGCGGAACCGACCTCTCCGCCTTCACTCCCGTCTCGGTCGGCGCCGCGCGGGTCGAGGCGTTGCGCCGCGTCTGGGGCGTCGCCCCGCACGAGCGCGTCGTCCTGCTGGCGGCCCGCCTCACCGCGTGGAAGGGCCAGCGCATCCTGATCGAGGCGGCGGCGCTGATGCGCGCGCAGGGCGTCGCCGATTTCGCCATCGTGCTCGCGGGCGACCCCCAGGGCAGGGTCGCCTACGAGCGCGAGCTCGACGCGCTGGTCGTGGCGCGCGGGCTCGTGGGCGTCGTCCGCCGCGTCGGGCATTGCACCGACATGCCGGCGGCCTTCCGGGCCGCCTCGGTCGTCGCGGTGCCCTCCGTCGAGCCGGAGGCGTTCGGCCGTTCCGCCGTCGAGGCCCAGGCGCTCGGCACGCCGGTGGTGGTGTCCGACCTCGGCGCGGTCCCCGAAACCGTTTTGAGCCCGCCCGAAGTGTCGGCCGGCCAGCGCACCGGCTGGCGCGTTCCCGCCGGCGATGCGGCGGCGCTCGCGGCGGCACTCGCGGAGGCGC
>NZ_VRVH01000384.1:0-3585 GCF_008040095.1 Methylobacterium sp. WL6
CACCCGGCTCCCGCCAGCTGCCCTATCGCTCGTCATGTCGGTGGACCAAGTCCAGAACCGCGTCGCCGCCGCCCCGTCTCGATGAACAGGGGTATACGGACCACCCAGCAGCCCGTCAACAGCCAAAACGGAACTTTCTCCGATTTTGACGACAGAACCACGACAGGCCGCCCGAAAGGCCCTCCAGCGATCCTGAGACGGGTGCGTTCGGCGTTTCGGGGGTGAAGGGGAGCCGCTCGACCGGAGGGAGGGAAACGCGCTCGCGCGCGAGGCGCCTCAATCTCGACATGCTGCCCTTCGACATGCTGATGTCCTGGCGGCTGCGATGCCGCCCTCCTCCGACAAGGCGCTCTTGGTGAACCGCGACCGTCTCAAGATCGGCGAGGCCAGCGGCCCGCGGACCCTGCCGGGCTACGCCCACGGGATCCAGCCCGCCCTCGACCTGCTCGGACCGGATGCGACGCGCATCGATCGGCGCGAGGTGAACCTGCGCTGGCTCTGCGCCTCCGCCCTCACCGGCCTGACCGGGGCCGCGCTGATCGGCGCGGCGCTCCACGTCTCGCTGCAGGGCGAAGCCTCCTTCGCCGCGATCCCCGAGCGGGTGAGCATCCCCGCCCGGCCGCAGCCGAGCGAGGGCGGCGCCAATCTCGCGCGCAAGGGCGACCGGCTCGTGCGCAACCTCATGATCGCCTCGGCCAAGCAGAGCTTCCGCTCCCCGGTGACGGTGCGGCTCGGCGATCGCGAGATCATCAAGGTCCGGCCCTTCGTCCGGATCACCACGGCGCTCTCGATGTCGACCGGGGTGTTCGCCGGCGACATCCCGAGATTCGATCCGATGAAGTTCGTGTCCGACGAGCCGCTCGAGCGCGCAGCCGATGCCGGCTCCGCCGACGCGCCGGGCGCCGAGGTCAGCGTGGTCAAGCGCGACCTCGTCGACGCGGCGGTCGAGGCCGGGGCGGCCGCGCTGTCGGACGACGACGTGACGGCGCAGGTCGAGGAGGAGCGCCGCAGCACCGCGGAGGCCGGCCGGCGCACCGCGATCCCGATCGCGCCGCAGATCCTCCTGTCGCGCACGCTCCAGGGCGCGACGGCACCCGACCTCGACGGCGGGGCCAAGGACGGCGGCCCCAAGGCCGGCAATGCCGCCGACGGCAACCCGTTCAAGTCGATCGAGGTGCTGGTCGTCCCCGAGAACGTGACCAAGCTCGCCAAGGTCGAGCTGCGCCCCAACGAGACGCCGATCGTCGAGGAGCGCGACCTCGCCCTGAAGCGCGGCGACACGCTGGAGGCGGTGGTGCGCGCCACCGGCTTCGCCTCCGAGGACCAGATCCGCGGCATCGTCACGGCGCTTGGCGGCAAGGCCAAGACCGGCGCGCTGGCCGAGGGCCAGCAGTTCCGGCTCCAGATCGCGCCGGGCGCGAAGCCGGGCGATCCGCGGCAGGTGACCCGCGTGGTGCTCTACGGCGAGGGCGGGATCGAGGGGATCGCCGCGATCAACGACCGCGGGGCCTTCGTCTCGGTGGCCCCACCGCCGGAGGACACGCCCTCGCAGAAGCCCGCCGCGAGCGCCGAGAATTCGGAGGACGAGGACGAGGACGGCGGCTCGGGCCCGCGCCTCTACCAGAGCCTCTACGAGACCGCGGCCCGGCACGACCTGCCGCGGGCGACCGTCGAGGACATCGTGCGGGTGTTCAGCTACGATCTCGACTTCCAGCGGCGGATCTCGGCCGGCGACGGCCTCGACGTGTTCTACACCTACGACGAGGATGCCGGCGCCAGCGCCGACCGGCCGGACCTGCTCTACGCCTCGCTCAACCTCGGCGGCGAGAGCCGCAAGGTCTACCGCTTCCAGTCGCCCGACGACGGCTCGATCGACTACCTCGACGACCAGGGCCGCTCGCTCAAGAAGTTCCTGATCCGCAAGCCGATCGCCGACGGGATCATGCGCTCGGGCTTCGGCTACCGCCGCCACCCGGTGCTCGGCTATGCCAAGCTCCACACCGGCGTCGACTGGTCGAACCCGATCGGCACGCCGATCGTGGCGGCCGGCAACGGCACCGTGATCCGGGCCGAGATGACCTCGGGCTACGGACGCCGGGTCGAGATCCAGCACATCAACGGCTACGTCACCACCTACAACCACATGTCGCGGTTCGGGCGTGGCGTCACCGAAGGTGCGCGGGTGCGGCAGGGCCAGGTGATCGGCTATGTCGGCTCCACCGGGCTCTCCACCGGCGCGCACCTGCACTACGAGGTGATCATCAACGGCCACTTCGTCGATCCGATGAAGATCCGCGTGCCGCGCGGGCGCGAGCTCGACGGGCGGATGCTCGCCGAGTTCAAGCGCCAGCGCGAGCAGATCGACGCGGTGATGCAGAAGTCGAAGAGCGCCACCGCGATGGCGCAGCGCGACGCGGCGGTGCGCTGAGGCGGCCTTCCCGCGGCGAGCCGGCGCTTCAGGCGAAGCCGAGCGCCGCGCGGATCGTCTCCGGTGTTTCGCCCCGCGCGCGACGGTCGGCGAGGCTTTCCGAGCCCTTCGACTTCGCGAGCTTGCCCCCGTCCGGGCCGAGGACCAGGGCGTGATGGTGGTAGCGCGGGGTCGGAAGGCCGAGGAGCGCCTGGAGCAGGACGTGCAGGTCTGTCGCCGCCTCGAGGTCGCGGCCGCGGACCACGTGGGTGACGCCCTGATGCGCGTCGTCGACCACGACGGCGAGGTGGTAGCTCGTCGGCACGTCGCGGCGGGCGATCACGGCATCGCCCCAGCGGGCGGGATCAACGACCCGGACCATCTCGTGAAACGCGCCCTCCCCTCCCCCCTGAAGCGGGTCGGGAGAGGGAAGCGACGATGCCTGAAAGGGCGCTCCCCTCTCCCGCCCCACGCCGACGCGAGGCCCACCCACCCCCCCACCCAAGTCGGTCCTGCCCGACTTGGGCACGCAAGGTGCGGATCCCGGGCAAGCCCGAGATCCGTCGGGGGGAGGGAGAAGCGCCAGGTTCGTATAAACATGGGGGCCCGGCGCCTGCCCGATCGCCCGGGCCATGTCGAGCCGCCAGGCGTGCGGCTCGCCGGCGGCGCGACGGGCGGCGGCGGTCTCAGGATCGAGCGCCCGGCAGGTGCCGGGATAGAGCGGCGCGCCGTCCGGGTCGCGCGCGGCATTGCCGCCGGCGGCGGCACGGATGTCGCCGCGGGTGCAGAAGCAGGGATAGGCCAGGCCCCGCGCGATCAGCCCGTCGCGGGCGGCGCGATAGTCCGGCATGTGCTGCGACTGGCGGCGGACGGGTGGGTCGAAGACGAGCCCGAGCCAGGCGACGTCGGCGCCGATCGCGTCGATCAGCTCGGGTCGCGAGCGGGTCGGGTCGATGTCCTCGATCCGCAGCAGCAGGCGGCCGCCGGTGCGGGACGCGAGCGCGGCGTTGAGCAGCGCGGAATAGGCGTGGCCGAGATGCAGCCGGCCGTTCGGGCTCGGGGCGAAGCGGAAGACGGGCCGCGGCTCGACCTCCGGCCTCAACCGCCGACGCGATGCAGGCACTGCAGCGGGCCGGGCGTGCAGGCGATGCCCGGCAGCGAGCAGGCCGGCCCGCTGC
>NZ_VRVH01000385.1:0-3578 GCF_008040095.1 Methylobacterium sp. WL6
GCGGAGCACCAGGGCGACCCAGCCCTCGATCGTGCCCTTCGAAGCGAGATGGAAGCCGCGGTGGCGGTAGGCCGAGAGCACGCCGGCGACGTCGCGCTCGATCAGGCCCGAGAGCACCAGCACGCCGCCCTCGGCCACCACGGCCGACAGCGTCGGCGCGAGCCGCCGCAGCGGGCGCGCGAGGATGTTGGCGAAGACCACGTCGAAGTGGCGCGGCCGCGCGGCGAGGGCGTTGCGCACGCCGGGCGCCTCGTAGAGCTTGAGGTACGGCCCGAGGCCGTTGGCATGCGCGTTGGCGCGGGCGGTCCTGACCGCCTCGCCGTCGAGGTCGCCGGCGATCACCGGCCGGCGCAGAGCCTTGGCGGCGGCGAAGGCGAGGATGCCGGTGCCGGTGCCGACGTCGAGCACCCGGCCGGGGCGCCCGCGCTTCAGCACGTCGACCAGCGCCTTGAGGCAGCCGAGCGTGGTGCCGTGATGGCCGGTGCCGAAGGCGAGCGCCGCCTCGATCTCAATGGCGAGCTCGTTCGGCCGCACGGTGGCGCGGTCGTGCGAGCCGTGGATGCGGAAGCGGCCGGCCCGCACGGGCACGAGGCCTTCGAGCGAGGCGCGGACCCAGTCCTTCTGGTCGATGGTGCGGAACTCCGCCGCGTCCGCCTGCGCGCCGACCACGGGGCGGATCAGGTCGCGGATGAAATCCTCGTCCGGCGCGTCGGCGAAGTAGGCTTCCAGCCGCCACGTCACCCCGTCCTCCGCCTCGAAGGCGGCGACCGCCGTCTCGGTCGGGTCGAACATCTCGCCGAGCAGGTCGGTCATCGTGCGCGCCGACCGCTCGTCGGTCATCAGCTGCAGGACGTGGGTCGGGCGGTTCGGGTGCAGGCCTTCGAGCATGGCCGGCCTTACCACCCTCGGCCGCGTTCCGCGACGTGTGGCGCGGTCCGCGGCGGAAATGTTGTGGCCCGTCCGGTCCCGCGATGGCCGATGTCGGCAACCGCGGCAAAATCGCCTGGCAATGCGGCAGATTGTTTACCCGTTCATCATATGGACCCCCGGAACCGGGGTTACCGTGCAGCGTTTTCGGTCACTTCTCCGCGTCGTCCGAGTCGTTCGACCATCGAGGGTGCGTCCGCGTGACCAATTCGAGACCATCCGTTCGTCGGCCGGTCGTCCTCAACGGCGTCTCGCGCCGCCGTCGCCAACCGGTCCGCGCCCGCGACACGTTGCTCGGGGCCGAAGCCCTCGACACGCCCCTGCCGGGCCAGCTCCTCGTGCTGCTGAGCCGGCTGCACCGCGCCGAGGACGCGAAGCCCCGCGGAGACGAGTTCGACGCCTGAGCGGCTTGCGCGCGGCATCGTCCGCGTCCAAGCCTGCGGCGTGAGGGGCCGCGACGAGCCGCGGCGCCCGGACGGGACGCGCCATCCTTGCTCGACCTGACGCCCGACGAGTGGACCGCGGTGGCACTGAGCCTGAAGGTGGCCGCCGTCGCGACGCTTGCGAGCCTCGGGCCCGGCCTGCTGGTGGCCTGGCTGCTTGCCAAGCGCACGTTTCCGGGCCGCGCCGTCCTCGACGGCCTCGTGCACCTGCCGCTGATCCTGCCGCCGGTCGTGACCGGCTACCTGCTGCTCCTGACCCTCGGGCGACGCGGCCTCGTCGGCGCGTGGCTCGCCGAGGCGGGCATCGTGTTCGCCTTCCGCTGGACCGGGGCGGCGCTCGCCTGCGCGGTGATGGGCTTCCCGCTGATGGTGCGGGCGATGCGCCTGTCGATCGAGGCGGTGGACGCCCGGCTCGAGCAGGCGGCCGCGACGCTGGGCGCCCGGCCGATCGCGGTGTTCCTCACGGTGACGCTGCCGTTGAGCCTGCCCGGCATCCTCGCCGGCGCGGTGCTCGCCTTCGCCAAGGCGATGGGCGAGTTCGGCGCCACCATCACCTTCGTCTCGAACATTCCCGGCGAGACCCAGACGCTGCCTTCGGCGATCTACACCTTGACGCAGGTGCCGGGCGGCGAGGCCGGCGCCTTGCGCCTGACGCTGATCTCGGTCGCCCTGTCGATGACCGCGCTGCTGCTCTCGGAGGTGCTGGCCCGCCGCATCGGCCGGAAGCTGGGAGCGGGGTGATGGAATCCCCGTCGCATCCCAGGGGCACCCTCCCCCGCGGAGGGGGGAGGGGAAAGCCCCACAGCCGCGCCTCACGCATAGGCGTACGGCCCGCCGCGCTCCAGCGCCCGCTTGTAGGCCGGGCGGGCATGGATGCGGGCGAGCCAGCCGGTCAGCTTGGCGCCGGCTCCGGTGCCGCGTGCGGCAAAGGCTTCGAGGGGAAAGCTCATCTGGATGTCGGCGGCGGTGAAGTCCGCGCCGCAGAACCACGGCCGGGCGGACAGCTCCTCCTCCCAATAGGCGGCGTGGCGGCGCAGCTCCGGGTCGACGAACTTGGCCGTCACCGCCTTGGCGATCCCCCTCGCGAGGGGGCGCACCAGGGCGGGGCTGCCCGGCGCCAGCCGGGAGAATACCAGCTTCAGCAGCAGCGGCGGCATCGCCGAGCCTTCGGCGTAATGGAGCCAATAGATGTAGCGGCGATGCGCTTCCGTGCCCGGCGCAGGCACCAGCGCGCCGCCGCAGCGGGCGGTGAGGTATTCGACGATGGCACCGGACTCGGCCACCACGATGTCGCCGTCGGTGATCACCGGCGACTTGCCGAGCGGGTGGATCGCCCGCAACGCCGGCGGCGCCAGCATCGTCTCGCGGTCCCGGGCGTAGCGCTTCACCGTGTAGTCCAGGCCGAGCTCCTCGAGCAGCCAGAGCACCCGCTGCGAGCGGCTGTTCTCCAGGTGGTGGACGGTGATCATGCGCGGCCTTCCGTGAGGGTATCGCTGCACAACGCCGGTCCGCGCCGATCGAGCCGCCCGGCATGACGCTCGACGTCGCCGTCGCCCTGCGCCGGGGCGCCTTCACGCTCGACGCCGCCTTCGCCGCCGGGGCCGGGCTCACCGCCCTATTCGGGCGCTCGGGCTCGGGCAAGACCACGCTGATCGACCTGATCGCCGGGTTGAGCCGGCCCGATCGCGGCCGCATCGTCGTCGCCGGCGAGACGCTGGTCGACACCGACCGGCGCATCGCCCTGCCGGTGCACCGGCGCCGGATCGGGCTGGTGTTCCAGGATGCCCGCCTGTTTCCCCACCTCAGCGTGCGGAGCAACCTCGGCTACGGCCGCTTCTTCGCGGGCCGCCGGGCGGAACGGGCCGAGCACGACGCCGTCGTCGACATGCTCGGCATCGGCCACCTGCTCGACCGGCAGCCCGCGGGCCTCTCCGGCGGCGAGCGCCAGCGCGTCGCCATCGGCCGGGCGCTGCTGGCGAGACCCCGCCTGCTGCTGATGGACGAGCCGCTGGCGGCGCTGGACGAGGCGCGCAAGGGCGAGATCCTTCCCTATATCGAGCGCCTGCGCGACGAGGCCGGGATCCCGATCGTCTACGTCAGCCACGCGGTCGGCGAGGTCGCGCGGCTCGCCAACACCGTGGTGGTGCTGGAGGCCGGCCGCGTCGCCGCCGCGGGCCCGGCGGAGGCGATCCTGCGCCGGGCCGACCT
>NZ_VRVH01000386.1:0-3551 GCF_008040095.1 Methylobacterium sp. WL6
GGTTGGGGCCGGCGGCGGTTCCGGGGCGGGCGCCGGCTTCGAGGCGGCCAGGTCGGCGGCCTGCTGCTTCAGCCGCGCGACCTCGCCGTCCTGCGTGCCGACCACGGCCGCGAGGTCGCGCACGATGCCGCTGAGCAGGCCGATCTCGACGGTCAGCTCCTCGACGTCGCGCGGCAGCCCGGCCTGCGCCGGATCGGCCCGGCCGGCCGCCTCGGCCTTGAGCAGGCGCTTCGACAGGGTGTCGAGCTCGGCCGAGAGCTTGTCGCAGCGGGCCTTCAGCCCGCTCGCACGGGCATGGGCCGCGAGCGCGCCGAACGCGGCGAGCCCCCCGAGCGCGAGCGCGCCGACCGTGGGCATCAGGGCGGCGAGCGGCGCGAGCGCAACGAGGCCGAGCAGACCCATCGACCACAGGCCCGCATGCCGGCCGATCCTCCGGGCTGTGGGTCGGTTCGCCACGGGTGCCTTCTTGCCTGGATTCGGGGGGAGCCCGGGCCTGCCTGATCGGGGCCGCGGAGCCCTTTTGTCGCCGAGGGCCTGCGGAGCCGCAAGCGCGCAGGTGAGCCGGCGCGGCGGTTTTCCGCGAGTGTGACATCCGGAAGTTTCTTCGCCCGCTTGCGGCTTCGCGCGCCCAATCCTCGCCCTGCTCCGCCCTTGCCGCGCCCGGCCCGGCGCCCGAGATCGGTGGCAGGCGATCGATCGACGGAGCGACGGCATGGACGCGCAGGGCGAACTTCTGATGCGGGTCGAGGGCATGACCTGCGGCGGGTGCGAGGCGTCGGTGCGCCGCATCGTCCAGCGGATCGATCCGGCGGCGGAGGTCGCGGTCGACCGGGCGCACGAGCGCGTCGCGATCCGGACCTCGGCCCAGAGCCTCGTGCTGGCCGAGGCGCTGACCAAGGCCGGCTACACCGCCACCGCGATGACCGGCTGAAGGCGCGCCAAATCGAATTTGTCGGCGCAGCGAATAATTTCGACGCGCTTTTCGACCGGAGCTGACGCAAAATGTCGGAATCGGCCGGGCGTTGCGCTTGGTCTTGCGCCCGTCGCACGGCACAACGCCGGCTTGAACGGACGTCGCGGACAAAACCGGACGCCACACGACGCCCTCGTGCCAAAGGTTGAGGAAACCATGCCCTCCGACATCGAGATCGCCCGCGCGGCGACGTTGCAGCCGATCGCGCAGGTCGCCGAGAAGCTCGGCATCCCCGACGACGCCCTGCACAATTACGGCAAGCACATCGCCAAGCTCGATCACGGCTTCATCGGCGGCCTCGAGGGCAAGCCCGAGGGCAAGCTGATCCTCGTCACCGCGATCTCGCCGACCCCGGCGGGCGAGGGCAAGACCACGACGACGGTCGGCCTCGGCGACGCGCTGAACCGCATCGGCCGGAAGACCATGATCTGCCTGCGCGAGCCCTCGCTCGGGCCCTGCTTCGGCATGAAGGGCGGCGCGGCCGGCGGCGGCAAGGCCCAGGTCGTGCCGATGGAGCAGATCAACCTGCACTTCACCGGCGACTTCCACGCCATCACCTCGGCGCACGCGCTCGCCGCGGCGCTGATCGACAACCACGTCTACTGGGCCAACGAGCTCAACATCGACGTGCGCCGCATCCACTGGCGCCGGGTCGTCGACATGAACGACCGGGCGCTGCGCGCGATCACCCAGTCGCTCGGCGGCGTCGCCAACGGGTTTCCGCGGGAAGACGGCTTCGACATCACCGTGGCCTCCGAGGTCATGGCGGTGTTCTGCCTCGCCAAGGACCTCGCCGACCTCGAGGAGCGCCTCGGCCGCATCGTCGTCGCCGAGACCCGCGACCGCAAGCTCGTGACCCTGAAGGACGTCAAGGCCACCGGCGCGATGACGGTGCTGCTGAAGGACGCGCTGCAGCCGAACCTGGTGCAGACGCTGGAGGGCAACCCGGCGCTGATCCACGGCGGCCCTTTCGCCAACATCGCCCACGGCTGCAACTCGGTGATCGCCACCCGCGCCGGCCTCAGGCTCGCCGACTACACCGTGACGGAAGCCGGCTTCGGCGCCGACCTCGGCGCGGAGAAGTTCCTGGACATCAAGTGCCGGCAGGCCGGCCTGTCGCCGTCCGCGGTGGTCATCGTCGCCACGGTGCGGGCGCTGAAGATGCACGGCGGGGTCAACAAGAAGGACCTCGGGGCCGAGAACGTCGACGCCCTCGAGAAGGGGTTCGCCAACCTGGCGCGCCACGTCGCCAACGTGCGCGGCTTCGGCCTGCCGGTGGTGGTGGCGGTCAACCACTTCCACGCCGACACCGATGCCGAGCACGCCAAGCTGCGCGACCTCTGTCGCGAACGCCTCGACGTCGAGGCGATCACCTGCAAGCACTGGGCGGAGGGCGGCGCCGGCGCCGAGGCCCTGGCCCATGCGGTGGTGGCGCTCTCCCAGGGCGCGCCGAAGCCGATCGCCTACACCTACGAGGCCGAGGCCAAGCTGTCGGACAAGGTCAAGGCGATCGCGACCAAGCTCTACGGCGCCGCCGACATCCAGATCGAGTCCAAGGCGGCGGGCAAGCTCGCCACCTTCGAGAAGGACGGCTACGGCCACCTGCCGGTCTGCATGGCCAAGACCCAATACTCGTTCTCGACCGACCCGACCCTGATCGGCGCCCCCGAGGGCCACGTGGTCGCGGTGCGCGACGTGCGCCTCTCGGCCGGGGCCGGCTTCGTCGTGGTGATCTGCGGAGAGATCATGACCATGCCGGGCCTGCCGCGGGTGCCGGCCGCCGACACGATCCGCCTCGACGCGAACGGCCAGATCGACGGGCTGTTCTAGGGGCGCACGCGCCGTGTCTTTCCCTCCCCCGCACCCAAGTCGGGCCTGCCCGACTTGGGCACACGGGGTGCGGACCTCGGGCAAGCCCGAGATCCGTCGGGGGAGGGAAGAGGAGAAGAGCCGTCAGCCCCGCGCGGCCAGGACGGTCCGCATCGGGCGCAGGTCGTCGAGATCGTCGTGGTGCAGCAGCAGCACGTCGGTGGCGGCGGCGAGCTTGCGGGCGGCGGGGGTGAAGCCGGCATTCGTGACCACGGCGGCCATGTCGCCGGACCAGTAGCGGGCGGCGGCGGCCGCCTCCTGCACCGCGGCGTTGCCGACCGGGCGGCCGTAGCGCTTGCACTGCACGACGAGGCGGGTGCGGCCCTGCTCGGCGACGATGTCGGCGCCCTGGTCGCCGCTCGCCGGGGTCGGGTGCGTGCGCCAGCCGGCGCGCTCGAGCCGCGCGGCGCAGAACCGCTCGTAGGGCACGCCCTCCTCGGGCGCCGCGTCGTCCTCGGGCAGGTCCACCGCCTCGGCCACCGCCTCGACGATGGACAGGATCGTGTCCGCCCGCGCCGCGCACAGGTCCGCGAAGCCGCGCGCGGTCAGGTCCGGCACCACGGTGCGCGCGACGAAGTAGTCGCGCTCGCGCAGCCAGCCGTCGACGATGCGGTTGCCGTAGGCGTCGACGAAGCTTTCCTGCCGGCGGCGCAGGGCGAGCGTCCGGGCGTGGCGGCGGGCGAGCTTGCGCACCCGGGCGCGGAAGCGC
>NZ_VRVH01000387.1:0-3548 GCF_008040095.1 Methylobacterium sp. WL6
TCCGGGGCGAGCGCGCGGCTGCCGCAGCCGGCCGGCGCCTGACAGGGAGCCGGGGCGAAGCCCGGCCCCGCTCCCGAATCGATGCGACGTCGAGGCTACCCGCCCGAAAGGTCGAAGCGCGCCACGTCGTCCAGGAGCGCCACGAACGCCCGCGCGCCGTGGTCGAGGGCGGCCTCGCCCGCCTCGGCGGTGCCGAGCCGGGCATCGCCGATCGCGCCCGACGGATGGAGGTCGCCGGCCTTCCAGGCGAAGGCGGCGGGACGCCCGGCGCGCAGGTGCGTGAAGGCGCCGGCTATCGCACGGGTGCGCGAGGGAAAGTCGGCGATCGCCTCGCGCCGAACCAGGTCGGGCCGAAGCGCCAGCATCAGCGCCGTCTCGATCCCGCCGGCATGGATGCCGTGGACGATCTCGTCGTCGGGAAAGCATCCCTCCGGATAGCCGAACCGCGCCCAGGCGGTCGTCACCGCGACCATGCCGAAGCGGGCGCGCAGATCGCCGGCCACGAGGTCGATCAGCGCGCTGTTGCCGCCGTGCGAGGTGACGATCACCAGCCGGTTGCAGCCGGCCCGGTGCACGCCCGCGCCGATCTCGGTCCAGGCGGCGAGCGCGGTCGCGGTGGTGAGCGAGAGGGTGCCGGGAAAGGCGTCGTGCTCGTCGGACTTGCCGACCGACTGCACCGGCAGCACCAGCACGTCGAGATCGGCCGGCACCAGGGCGCGGGCGCGCGCGAGGTAGCCCTCCATGATCGCCACGTCGGTGCAGAGCGGCAGGTGCGGGCCGTGCTGCTCGATCGCGGCCACCGGCAGCACCGCGACCGTGCGGCCCATGCTGCGCCCGGAGACCTCGCGCGCGGTCAGGTCGGACCAGAGCCGTGCCGCCATGCTGTCCCCCGATGCCCCGACGTCAGGCGCAACGCTCTAGCGGAGCCGGCCCCTTCCCGTCGAGGTTCAGGCGAACAGGGCGTCGATGTCGTCCTGCGCCGTCGCCGGGCCGTTCGGCTGCGGGCCGTTGAGGAGCAGGCGCTGGGCGCGCTCGTTGCGCTCGGCCTCGGCCGGGTCCTGTCCGGCGGCGTCCCGCGCCCGCACTGCGCTGGCGAAGCGCGCGAGCCGCAGCTCGAACTGCTGCAGGGCGGCGACCACCTTGCCGATGCGCTGGCCGGTGATGTCCTGGAAGGCGCAGGCCTCGAAGATCGTGCCGATGCCGCTCTCGACCGCGGCGCGGTATTCCGGCCCGTCCGGCAGGGCCAGCATCGACTCGGCCGCCTCCATGATGGTGTTGGTGGCGCCGGCGGTCGCGGCGAGGACGTTGCCGAGCTCCTCGTGCGCCATCGGGATGCGGTCGTGCGTCAGCTCGTTGGCGCGCAGGGCCGCGATCTCGTCGCGCACGTGGGCGATGTAGTCCGCGATCTCGATCAACTCGGACACCATGGTCGCGGGGTTGATCGTCGCGCCGAGCGGTCTTTGCAAACCCATCGTCAGCATTCCTCCGCGTGTCGGCCCCGAAAGGTCGGTCAGGCGCCGCAGACCGCCTCGATCTTGCTCTTCAGGGTCGCGGCGTTGAACGGCTTGACGATGTAGTTGTTCACACCGGCCTTCTTGGCGGCGATGACGTTCTCGGTCTTCGACTCGGCGGTGACCATGATGAACGGCGTGGTGCGCAGGCCCTCGTCGGCGCGGACGTGGCGAAGCAGCTCGTAGCCGGTCATCGGCTCCATGTTCCAGTCGGAGATCACGAGGCCGTACTTGCGGCCCTTGAGGCGCGCCAGCGCGGCCGTGCCGTCGGAGGCGTCGTCGACCTCCTCGAAGCCGAGCTGCTTGAGCAGGTTGCGGATGATGCGAACCATCGTCTGGTAGTCGTCGACGACCAGGATCGGCATGCTGAGATCGAGGGCCATGGTCAAACTGCTCCGGTGTCTCCGAATCGCCGGCTCGGCCGTCGGCGTCGGTCACGCAATGTCGGGAGGCGCTGTCGCTGGTCGCACCTCATGCCCGGGACCTTACGCCGGGCGGCATTGCGAAGCGGTTAATCGCGCTGCGATCGGCGCACCCACTCGGATAGGCGGCGCGGTCGCCTTTACCGACGCGCTCGGCTGCGTGATGACGATGCCCCCAGCCGCGACGTCGCCCGGACGCCGCGGCAGAGCGGGCAGCCCGCCGGCACCGGCCCGGCCGCGGAGAAGGATCGCCGCCCCATGCGCAAGGTCGTCATCAGCGAGTTCATGGACGAGGCCGCGATCGCGGCGGAGCTCGCCGGGTTCGGGACGCTCTACGATCCGACCCTGGTCGACCGGCCGGACGCCCTGCGCGCGGCGCTCGCGGGCGCATCCGGGCTGATCGTCCGCAACCGCACGCAGGTGCGCGCGGGCCTGCTCGCGGCGGCACCCGACCTCAGGGTGGTGGGCCGCCTCGGCGTCGGGCTCGACAACATCGATCTGGCCGCCTGCGCCGCCCGCGGGATCGCGGTCCATCCCGCGACCGGCGCCAACGACGGCGCGGTGGCCGAGTACGTGATCGGCACCGCGTTGCTGCTGCTGCGCGGCGCCTACGGCGCGAGCGCGCAGGTCGCCGCGGGCGCGTGGCCGCGCAACGCGCTGATGGGACGCGAGATCGCCGGCAAGCGCCTCGGCCTCGTCGGCTTCGGCGCGATCGCCCGCGAGACCGCCCGCCGTGCGGCGGCCCTCGACATGACCATCGCCGCCTTCGACCCGCACCTCGCGCCCGACGACGCCGCGTGGCGCCCGGCGCACGGCGCGGTGGCGAGCCTGGCCCTCGACGCGCTGGTCGCAACGAGCGACGTGCTCTCGCTGCACGTGCCGCTGACCGAGGCGACGCGCGACATGATCGGGCCGGCGGCGATCGCGCGGATGCGGCCGGGCGCGATCCTGATCAACGCCGCCCGCGGGGGCGTCGTGGACGAGGCCGCGGTCGCCGCGGCGCTTCGGTCCGGGCATCTCGGCGGGGCGGCGCTCGACGTGTTCGCCCAGGAGCCCGTGGACGCCGCGGGCGGCGCAGCGCTGATCGACGTGCCGAACCTCATCCTGACCCCGCACATCGCCGGCGTGACGCGGGAATCGAACGTGCGCGTCTCGGCGGTCACCGCCCGCGCCGTGCGCCGCAGCCTCGAGGGCTGAGCCCCGCAGCGCAGCGATCGAAAAGAGGCTCGGCGCGCGACGAAATTCGACGCACCGGTCGGATCGGCCGATGAGAACCCTTGCGGAACACTTGACGAACGTTTAACGTGTTCGTGTTTTGTTTCTGCGGCTCCACCTTCGTGTGGCCGCGCATTCTTGCGAGCCGCGCCGATGCTGACCCGTAAACAGCTGGATCTCCTGCGATTCATCGACGAGCGGATGCGCGAGGACGGTGTTCCGCCGTCGTTCGACGAGATGAAGGACGCCCTCGATCTCAAGTCGAAATCCGGCATCCACCGGCTGATCACCGCCCTGGAGGAGCGCGGCTTCCTGCGCCGGCTTCCGAATCGGGCTCGGGCGATCGAGGTGCTGCGCATGCCCGACGGCGCCGGCCGCTCCAGCGCGCCCGCCCCGGTGC
>NZ_VRVH01000388.1:0-3537 GCF_008040095.1 Methylobacterium sp. WL6
GGCCGTCGATGGCCGAGCGCCTGCCGCGCGGCATCGGCGCCCTCGGCCTCAGCACGGCCTTCGGTGCGCTGGCGCTCGCCGGCTTCGTCGCCAGCGGCCGCTACGACGCCTTCGTCATCGAGAACGGCCGCCCCCTCGACATCCTCGCCCGCGTCGCCGGCTTCGGCGTCGAGCGCGTCACCATCTCGGGCATCTCGCGGATGTACGAGCGCGAGGTGCTCGCCGCCGCCGGCATCGACTGGCGCTCGTCCGTGCCCTTCCTCGACGTCGCCGAGGTGCGCGCCCGCCTGCTCCGGGTGCCGCTGATCGCCTCCGTCTCGGTGCGCAAGATCTATCCCCGCGAGATCGTCATCAACCAGGTCGAGCGCGAGCCCGCCGCCCTGTGGCAGATGAACGGCGAGATCAGCGTCATCGCCGCCGACGGCACGATCATCGATACGATGCGCGACGACCGCTACGCGAGCCTGCCGCTGGTCGTCGGCGACGACGCCAACACCAAGCTCGGCGAGTACCTCGCCCTGGTCGCCGCGGCCGGCCCGCTCGCCGACCGCATCCGCGCCGGCACCTACGTCTCCGGCCGGCGCTGGACCCTGAAGCTCGACGGCGTCGACATCCGCCTGCCGGAAATCGAGCCCGGAGCCGCGCTGGCCCGGCTGGTCGAGCTCGAGCGCGCCAACCGCCTGCTGGAGAAGGACATCATCGCGGTCGACCTGCGGATGCCCGACCGGGTCGTGGTCCGCCTCACCGAGGAAGCCGCGGCCGCCCGGGCCGAGGCGCAGAAGAAGACGAAGAAGGGGACCGCGACGTGAGCGCAGTCCGGTCCACCCGCCGCCCCGCCCGTTCCCCGTCCTTCGTCGGTAAGCGCTGATGCATTCCCAACACGGCCTGACGCCCCGCCTGAAGCCGCTCTCGGCGCGCCGCAGCACCACGCTGTCGGTGCTCGACATCGGCACCAGCAAGGTCGTCTGCCTCATCGCCGAGCTGCAGCCGGCCGAAGCCCTCACCACGCTGAAGGGCCGGACGCACCTCGCCCGCATCATCGGCATCGGCCACCAGCGCTCGCACGGGCTGAAGGGCGGCGCGATCGTCGACCTCGAGGCCGCCGAGGGCGCGATCCGGCAGGCGGTGCACGCCGCCGAGCGGATGGCCAAGGTCGAGGTCCAGTCGGTCATCGTCAACATGAGCGGCGGGCGCCTCGCCTCGCAGCACTTCCAGGCGCGGGTCAACGTCCGCACCGGCACCGTCACCGGCGCCGACGTGGAGCGCGTGCTGGAGACCGCGAGCGCCCACGGCGTCAGCCCCGGCCGCGCCGTGCTGCACGCGCTGCCGACCGGCTACGCCCTCGACGGCCAGGGCGCGGTGATCGACCCCTCGGGGATGATCGGCGAGGCGCTCGGGGTCGACCTCCACGTCGTCACGGCGGAAGCCGCGGCCGCCCGCAACGTCATGCTCGCGATCGAGCACTGCCATCTCGGCGTCGAGGCGGTGATCGCCACCCCCTACGCCGCCGGCCTCTCGGCGCTGGTCGACGACGAGGCCGAGATGGGCGTCTGCGTCGTCGACATGGGCGGCGGCACCACGAGCTTCGGCGTGTTCTCCGGGGGGCACCTCGTCCACACCGACGCGATCGCGGTCGGCGGCCACCACGTCACCATGGACATCGCCCGCGGGCTCTCGACCCGGGTCGCGGCGGCCGAGCGGCTGAAGACGCTCTACGGCTCGGCCATCGCCACCCCGTCGGACGAGCGCGACATGATCGCCGTCCACGGCGTCGGCGAGGACGAGGGCGAGACCCCGAACCACGTTCCGCGCTCGCAGCTGGTGCGGATCATCAAGCCGCGGGTCGAGGAGGTGGTCGAGCTCGTCCGCGACCGCCTGCGCGCGGCCGGCTTCGCCGCCCAGGCGGGGCGCCGGGTCGTGCTCACGGGCGGCGCGAGCCAGCTCGTCGGCCTGCCCGAGGTCACCCGCCGGGTGATGCAGGGCCAGGTCCGGATCGGGCGCCCGCTCGGCATCCGCGGCCTGCCCGAGGCGGCCAAGGGTCCGGCCTTCTCGGCCGCGGTCGGCCTGCTGGTCTACCCGCAGGTGGCGCATGCCGAGCACTTCGAGCCGCGGGGGCAGCGCGCCTTCGCCGGCACCGGCACCGACGGTTACATCGGCCGCGTCTACGAGTGGCTGAAGCAGGGTTTCTAGGCGTTTTCCCGGGCGCCCTCTCGCGCCCGGCCTCGACGAATCGGCGCTTCCTCCACGGAGGCGCTCCGGACAACGCGTTAAAGGTCACGAAGGGCTCGACACCATGGCCATCTCTCTCCAGGCGCCTGACATCCGCGAACTCAAGCCCCGCATCACCGTGTTCGGTGTCGGCGGCGCCGGCGGCAACGCCGTCAACAACATGATCGAGTCGGGCCTGCTCGGCTGCGAGTTCGTCGTGGCCAACACCGACGCCCAGGCGCTGACCTCGTCGAAGGCCGAGCGCGTGATCCAGATGGGGCTGGGCGTGACGCAGGGCCTCGGCGCCGGCTCCCACCCCGAGGTCGGCTCGGCCGCCGCCGACGAGGTGATCGACGAGATCCGCGACCAGCTCTCGGGCGCGCACATGTGCTTCATCACCGCCGGCATGGGCGGCGGCACCGGCACCGGCGCGGCCCCCGTCATCGCCCGCGCCGCCCGCGACATGGGCATCCTCACCGTCGGCGTCGTGACGAAGCCGTTCCAGTTCGAGGGCCTGCGCCGCATGCGCACGGCGGAAGCCGGCATCCAGGAGCTGCAGGCGGCCGTCGACACGCTGATCGTGATCCCGAACCAGAACCTGTTCCGTGTCGCCAACGAGAAGACCACCTTCGCCGACGCCTTCGCGATGGCCGACCAGGTGCTCTACTCGGGCGTCGCCTGCATCACCGACCTGATGGTCAAGGAAGGCCTGATCAACCTCGACTTCGCCGACGTGCGCGCGATCATGCGCGGCATGGGCAAGGCGATGATGGGCACCGGCGAGGCGTCCGGCGAGAAGCGCGCCAGCCGCGCGGCGGAGGCCGCGATCGCCAACCCGCTCCTCGACGACGTCTCGATGAAGGGCGCCCGCGGCCTGCTGATCTCGATCACCGGCGGCGCCGACCTGACCCTGTACGAGCTCGACGAGGCCGCCACCCGCATCCGCGAGGAGGTCGACCAGGAAGCCAACATCATCCTCGGCGCGACCTTCGACGAGAGCCTCGACGGCATCATCCGCGTCTCGGTCGTCGCCACCGGGATCGAGCCGGCGCTGATCTCGGCCAACTCGCCGAACAACAAGGAGATCGCCGAGACCGAGCAGCGCATCGCCGAGGTCGCCGAGCGCCTGCGCTCCGAGGCCCGCTCGCGCGCCGCCCAGAACGCCCCGAGCTTTCGCGCCGCGGCCGAGCCGGCCGTGACGCAGGCTCAGCCGGCCCCCGTCCAGCCCGCGCGCCCGGCCCCCGAGCCGGTGCAGCACGCCGAGCCCCGCATCGAGGCGGCTCCGGTGATGCGCGACGACATCATGCTGACCCAGTCCCAGCCCCGCGC
>NZ_VRVH01000389.1:0-3536 GCF_008040095.1 Methylobacterium sp. WL6
GCGCCCGACACCCCAGCGCTGCCGCAAGGCCGCTCGCACGACCGCCCGCCCGAGCGCCCGAGCGCCCGAGCGCCCGCAGACCCATCCGGAGGCTATTCGCCATGGCGATGCTGAGTTTCGAGAAGAAGTATCGCGTCCGCGGCGGCACCCTCGTCGGCGGCGACCTGTTCGATTTCTGGGTCGGGCCGTTCTACGTCGGCTTCTTCGGGGTCACGACGCTGTTCTTCAGCGCGCTCGGCACGGCGCTGATCATCTACGGCGCGGCGCTCGGGCCGACCTGGAACATCTGGCAGATCAACATCGCGCCGCCCGACGTCAAGTACGGGCTGGCGCTCGCCCCCCTGAAGGAGGGCGGCCTCTGGCAGATCATCACGTTCTGCGCCATCGGCGCGTTCTCGTCCTGGGCGCTGCGCGAGGTCGAGATCTGCCGCAAGCTCGGCATCGGCTACCACGTGCCCTTCGCCTTCGCGGTCGCGATCTTCGCCTACGTCGTCCTGGTCGTGGTCCGCCCGTTCCTGATGGGCGCCTGGGGCTACGGCTTCCCGTACGGCATCCTCAGCCACCTCGATTGGGTGTCGAACACCGGCTACCAGTACCTGCACTTCCACTACAATCCGGCGCACATGCTCGCCGTGACCTTCTTCTTCACCACGACGCTCGCTCTGGCGATGCACGGCGGCCTGATCCTCTCGGCGACGAACCCGGCCAAGGGCGAGACCGTGAAGAGCCCCGAGCACGAGGACACCTTCTTCCGCGACACGATCGGCTACTCGATCGGCACGCTCGGCATCCACCGCCTCGGCCTGTTCCTGGCCCTGTCGGCGGGATTCTGGAGCGCGGTCTGCATCGTGATCAGCGGCCCGTTCTGGACGCACGGCTGGCCGGAATGGTGGGGCTGGTGGCTGAACCTGCCGGTCTGGCGCTGAGCCGCGAAGTCGCCCGGCCGCGATCGTCGCGCGGCCGGGGGCGGGACGGATACGGCCACCACGTCGCTTGAAGAACGCTCCCGGAAAGGGCCCAGGCAATGGCGTACTACCAGAACATCCTCACCCAGGTGCAGATCCGGCCGATCGAGGCGGAGCACGGCGTCCCGGTCGCCGTCGATTCGCGCTGGGGCAAGCCGTTCCACAGCTACCTGATGGGGCTGATCGGCAACGCGCAGGTCGGGCCGATCTACATCGGCTACCTCGGGGCGCTGTCCTTCGCCTGCGGGCTGATCGCCTTCGAGATCATCGGCCTCAACATGTGGGCGTCGGTGAACTGGGACCCGATCCAGTTCGTGCGGCAGCTGCCCTGGCTCGCCCTCGAGCCGCCGCGCCCGCAATACGGCCTCCGGATCCTGCCGCCGCTCAACGAGGGAGGGTGGTGGCTGATCGCCGGCTTCTTCCTCACCGCCTCGATCCTGCTGTGGTGGCTCCGGCTCTACCGCCGCGCCGCGGCGCTCGGCCTGGGCAAGCACGTGCCGTGGGCGTTCGCCTCGGCGATCTGGCTCTACCTCGTGCTCGGCTTCATCCGCCCGATCATGATGGGCTCGTGGAGCGAGGCGGTGCCGTTCGGCATCTTCCCGCACCTCGATTGGACCGCCGCGTTCTCGCTGCGCTACGGCAACCTGTTCTACAACCCGTTCCACATGCTCTCGATCGTCTTCCTGTACGGGTCGACGCTGCTGTTCGCGATGCACGGGGGCACCATCCTGGCCTGCTCGCGCTACGGCGCCGAGCGCGAGATCGACCAGATCGTCGACCGCGGCACCGCCACCGAGCGCGCCGCCCTGTTCTGGCGCTGGACCATGGGCTTCAACGCCACGATGGAATCGGTCCACCGCTGGGCCTGGTGGTTCGCGGTGCTGAC
The DNA here is from genome assembly GCF_008040095.1 of Methylobacterium sp. WL6. Taxonomy (NCBI): domain Bacteria; kingdom Pseudomonadati; phylum Pseudomonadota; class Alphaproteobacteria; order Hyphomicrobiales; family Methylobacteriaceae; genus Methylobacterium; species Methylobacterium sp. WL6. The sequence goes on from NZ_VRVH01000389.1 coordinate 1,852, forward strand.
GACGCTGACCGGCGGCATCGGCATCCTGCTCACCGGCACCGTCGTCGACAACTGGTACCTCTGGGCGGTCAAGCACGGGGTCGCGCCGTCCTATCCGCAGGTCTACGGCCCGATCGTCGATCCCTCCAGCGTCGCCCCCTCGGTGCACCCATGAGAACCCTGCTCGCCGTCGCCGGCGCGGTCGCCGCGCTGTTCCTCACGATCGCCATGCTCGGCACCGCCGGCTGGACCCGCCCGCCGATGGCGCAGCAGCAGACCGGGTTCCGCGGCACTGCGATGCACGTCATCGAGACCCGGGCGAACAAGGCCGCCAAGATCGAGGCCAACCAGGCGCCCGCGCCGGCCGACCCGGCCGAGCCCGGGGGCGACAAGGCCTCGGCGGTCTACCAGAACGTCAAGGTCCTCGGCGATCTCTCGGCCGACAACTTCAACCGCCTGATGGCCTCGATGACCGAGTGGGTCGCCCCGGAGCAGGGCTGCACCTATTGCCACAACACCGAGAACATGGCCGACGACAGCCTGTACCAGAAGCGCGTCGCCAGGCGGATGCTGCAGATGGTCCAGCACATCAACTCGACCTGGAAGGAGAACCACGTCCACGAGGCCGGCGTCACCTGCTACACCTGCCACCGCGGCCAGCCGGTGCCGAAGAACATCTGGTTCGAGAATCCCGGCCCGAACGCGGGGCACGGCGTCATCCCGCGCAACAACGGGCAGAACGTCGCCAGCCCACAGGTCGGCCTGACCTCGCTGCCCTACGGCGTCTACGCGGCGTTCTACGCGCACAAGAACACGCCCGAGGACGCGATCCGCGTCAACGCCACCTCGGCCCTGCCGGAGACCAAGGGCAAGCCGATCCAGGACGCGGAGAAGACCTTCGCGATCATGATCAGCATGGCGCAGTCGCTCGGCGTGAACTGCACCTTCTGCCACAACACCCGCTCGGTGGCGGATTGGAGCACGAGCACGCCCAACCGCGTCGCCGCCTGGCACGGCATCCGCATGGTCCGCGACCTGAACGAGGACTACATGCTGCCGCTCTCCGAGACGCTGCCGCCGAACCGCCACGGCCCGCTCGGCGACGTGCCGAAGATGAACTGCGCCACCTGCCACAACGGCGCCAACAAGCCGCTCAACGGCGCCCACGTGGTCGAGGCCTATCCCGAGCTCGCCGGGCCCGTCGCCTCGGCGGACATGCCGGCCGGCGTGCCCGCCCAGCCCGCGGCGACGCCGGATCCGGCGATGCCGGCGCCCGCGCCGAAACCCTGACGACCCCGGCCGGGCGAGCCCCGGTCGAACGTCCCGATCCCGAAACGGCCGCCGGACCCCCGTCCGGCGGCCGTTCTCGTTGCGGGAGGCGACGGGAGGCGCGGCGCGACCTTCGCACATCGGACGCGCATCTCGGTGAATACAGCCACTTTTCAGAAATCGCGCGCGCGTATACAGACAGGAAACACCATTCGCGTATTATATACGTACGGTTGCAAGCACACAGTGAACGAATGCATGCCGGGGGCAGGAACATGATGCGTGCGCGGAATCCCGGAGAGCTCGGCTCGGCCCTGGCGTCCTGCCGGACGGCGTTCGCCGGCGTCGCGGTGATGAGCGGCGTGGTGAACGTGCTGTACCTCACCGGCTCGTTCTTCATGCTGGAGGTCTACGACCGGGTGATCCCGAGCCGTTCG
>NZ_VRVH01000038.1:0-27271 GCF_008040095.1 Methylobacterium sp. WL6
GGCCGGCCCGTCGGCGAGCCGCCGGCAGACGCGGCAGCCGTCGCCCCATTCGGCGCAGGTCGCGTCGTCGGCCGGCGAGGCCGGGCCGTGGGAGGCGCGGTTGGGCAGGAGCACGCCGAGCAGCACCGTCGCCGCCACAAGGGCGGCGATGCCCCAGGCGGCCAGGCCGCCGGGGTCGCGGGACGTCGGGTGCGGGTCGGCGGGCAGGTTAGCGGGCGTGTCGGAAGGCATGGCGACGGTGTTCGCGCGGGGGGACGCGTCCGTCAAGCCGCTCGCGCGACGCGCCGCTCGAGCAGGCCGGGCAGGAGCTTGAGGTCGAGGGGCTTGGCCAGGAACCCGTCGAAGCCGGCCCGGCGCGCGGCCTTCTCGTCCTCGCGGCCCGCGTTGGCGGTCAGCGCGACCAGGTGGAGCCGGCCGCCCTTGCCGCGGGCTTCGTCGGCGCGGATGCGGCGCGCGGTCTCGTGGCCGTCGCAGTTCGGCATGCGGATGTCGATCAGGGCGAGGTCGAACGTGCCGCCCTCCGCGAGGCGGGCCAGAGCTTCGAGACCGTCGGCCGCGTGCACCACCTCGGCGCCGAGGCGCTCCAGGGCCTTGGTCGCCAGGAGCGCGTTGATCGGGTTGTCCTCGGCCAGCAGCACGCGCAGGCCCGTGCCCGCGCGCACGGGCGCGGCGTTGGCCGCTTCGGGCGCGGGCTCGGCCGGCGGGGTGGGCGCGAGCAGGCGGTCGAACAGCGAGCGGGCGCGCACCGGCTTGATCAGGTAGGTATCGAACCCGGCCGCATTCGGCGCGCCGAATTCGCGCCGGTCGAACGGCGAGAGCAGGACGAGGCTGCAGCGCACGCCGCAGGCCTTGGCCTGGTCGGCGAGGCGCCGCACGGCGTCGTCGCCGAGCGCGCGGTCGGCGATCACCGCGTCGAAGCCGACGCCGGCGAGCGCATCGAGCCCGTCCTTGAGGTTCGGCATCACCACCGCGGACGCGCCGGTGCGCGCGAGGTTGCGCGCGAGGAACGGGGCCTGGAACGGCGAATCGGCGACGATCAGCACCTTGCGCGCGGCGAGCACCGGGCGCGGCACGGCGGCGGGCTGATGCTCGGCCGCCGGCAGCGGCAGCACGACGCGGAAGGTCGAGCCGCGCCCGAGCTTCGATTCCGCCTCGATCCGCCCGCCCATCCGCAGGACGAGGCGGCGGGTGATGGCGAGGCCGAGGCCGGTGCCCTCGTGGCTGCGGCTGGCGCTGCCGTCGCCCTGCTCGAACTCCTCGAACAGCGATCCGACCCGGTCGTCGGCGATGCCCGGCCCGGTATCGGCGACCGCGAGCACGATCGCGCCGTCGGCCTGCGCCACGCTGACGCCGACGCCGCCGCCCTGCGTGAACTTCACCGCGTTGCCGACGAGGTTGACCAGGATCTGCCGCACCCGGTCGCCGTCGCCGATCACCAGGCCCGGCACGCCGTCGGCGACGTCGAGGGCGATCTCGATGCCCTTGTCCTGGGCGCGCGGCGCCAGCAGCTCGACCACCGCCTCGGCGGTGGCGGAGACGTCGAACGGCTCGGCGGCGAGGTCGATGCGGCCGGCCTCGATGCGGGAGAAGTCGAGGATGCCGTCGATCAGCGCCAGCAGCGCCTGCCCGCTGGTGCGCACCGCCTGGACGTAGGTGCGCTGCTCGCCGTCGAGGCTCGTGTCGAGGACGAGGTCGGCCATGCCGAGGATGCCGTTGAGCGGCGTGCGGAACTCGTGGCTGACGGTGGCGAGGAAGCGCGATTTGGCGACGCTCGCCGATTCGGCGCGCGACAGCGCCACGTCGAGGGCGCGGGCCGATTCGACCCGGCCGGTGACGTCGCGGCCGGCCCTCAGCCACTGGATCGGCTCGGATCCGCGGGCGACGGGCACCTCGACGAAGGCGAACCAGCGCGGCACGCCGTCGGCCGGCATCACCCGCGCCTCGCTCCGGCGCACGCCGTCCGGGCCGGTCTCGGCGCCGGTGGTCTCGAGCACCTGGAGATCGAGGGTCGCGCCGATCATCGCGAGCGGCGTCCGGTCGAACAGCGCGGCGTAGCCTTCGTTGGCGAAGGTGATGCGGCCGGCCGCGTCGCGCTGGACGATCACGTCGGTCGTGGCCTCGACCAGGGCGCGGTAGCGGTCCTCGCTCTCGGAGACCTGCCAGATCCGGTCGTGGAGGTCTTCGGCGTCGTCCAGGGCGCCCGCTCGCCCGTGGCGCGCCCAGGCGAAGGCGAGGCTGGCGATGGCGACGAGGAGCGCGAGCGCGACGACGAGGTCCCTGGGGTCCATGCGGATCTCCCCCGGCGTGACGCGTCCGGGCGGAGCGACCATCGCAGCAGAGGCTGAACGATGGGTTTGCAAGGGCGCTTAACCGGAGGTTGCGCCAATGGACGCGAGACCGCGTCAGCCCTCCGGGAAATCCGCCCCGAGGCTGGTCTCGCGCCAAGCCTCGATCTCGGCGAGCCGCGCCTTCAGCTTCGCGGTCACCGCATCGTAGCCCCAGGCGCCGAGGACGAGGTGGCGCGGCGGATCTTCGATCTCCGCGACATGGATCATCGCCTCCGCGGCGCGGGCCGGATCGCCGGCCTGGGTGCCGCTCTTCTCGGACGTCGCCGTGAGGCGGGCGCCGGCGGTCTCGGCGTAATCGGCGATCGCGCTCGGCGTCTGCTTCAGCGAGCGCCCGGCCCAGTCGGTGCGGAACGGGCCCGGCTCGATGCAGGTCACCTTGATGCAGAGCGACGCGGTCTCGGCGGCGAGCGCGTCCGACCAGCCCTCGACCGCGTGCTTGCTCGCCGAATAGTAGCCGGACGCGGGAAACCCGATGAAGCCGGCCACCGAGGTGATGTTGAGGATGCGGCCGCTGCGCCGCGCCCGCATCCCGGGCAGCACCGCGCGGGTCAGCGCGAACAGGCCGAACACGTTGGCGTCGAACTGCGCGCGGATCTCGGCCTCGACCCCCTCCTCCACCGAGGCCTGGTAGCCGTAGCCGGCATTGTTCACGAGCACGTCGACCTGGCCGAACGCCGCGTAGGCGGCTGCGACCGCGGCGTCGACCTGGCCCTGGTCGGTGACGTCGAGGGCGAGCGCGAGGGCGCGGTCGCCGGACGATTCGGCGAGGTCGGCGACGCGGCCGAGGTCGCGGGCCGTCACCACCGCGCGCCAGCCGCGGGCGAGCACGGCGCGGGCGAGGTCGCGGCCGAAGCCGGTGGAGCAGCCGGTGATGAACCAGACGGGGGTGGTCATGGAAGCCATGCGGAGCGTCCCGTGCGCCCTGAGAACCGGGGCGATGCGTGAGGGGGTCGCGGGTCCGGCAGGGGCCGGGACACGCTGCGTCGTCACGCAGATAGGACGCGCCGACGCTCCGGCGACGGGGGAACCGTCGCCGGAGCGGAGGTCGGGCGGGCCTTGCGGCGCGGGATCACTGCACGGCGTAGCGGGCGTGGCCCTCGATGGCGCCGGCATGGTGCTGCACCGGCACCTGGGCCTGGCCGACGAAGTAGGCCTCGACCATCTCGCGCACGACCTCGGCGAGGTCCTCGGCGCGGGCGACGTCGAGCTGCAGGTCGCTGCCGACCGAGCGGCCGAGGCTCGCGGCGCAATGGGTCTTGGCGACGAGCTTCTCGGCGTAGGTCTGGCCGATGCCGGAAACCGAGATCAGGTTGCGGCCGCCGAGCTCGGGGCCGTACTTGATGACGATCCGCTGCTCGGGCTGCGAGGTGCCGCTGAGGACCGCGCGCAGGGTGACGAAGTCTTCCCTGTCGATCGCGCAATCCAGGCCGGTGATGCTGCCGTGCACGTTGTCGCGCTCGTCGAGCACCTCCGACATCAGGGTCAGGACGCCGAGCACCGGCTGGAGCGCGCGCGCGCCCTCGGCGAGCAGACGGCTGCGGAAGCCGTTCTCGCGGGCCTCGGAGGCCTCGAGGCTGGCGTGGAAGCGGTTCTTGATCTCGGAAGGATTGGTCATGGCGTGTCCTCGGATTCGATTGTCGATCTTTGGCGACCGTGATTGGAGAACTAGGGTTTTTCTTGATCTGCCACAATAGTGTGCAAAGTATTCCCGCCTGCCCGCACAATGGGCGGCTGGCGCGCGAACGTCCATGCCCGCTTTCGAGGCATGCGCACCCGGCCGCCTCGCGCACGCGAGGACGGGCCGCCAAACCGCCTCCGCTTCACGGGCCGCCGCCGATGGTGTAGGCGCGGCACCAATCCCTCGGGCGATCCCGTCCGCCAACCCTCGATCGCTCCTCGATCCCTTCGCGATCTCCTTACTTCGACACCAGGAACGGACAGGCACCATGGCCGCCCGCATCGACGCCACCTTCGCCCGCTGCCGCGCGGAAGGCCGCGCCGCCCTCGTGACCTACGTGATGGCGGGCGATCCCGATCCCGAGACCTCGCTGAAGGTACTGGAGGCGCTGCCGGCGTCGGGCGCCGACATCGTCGAGTTCGGCCTTCCCTTCACCGACCCGATGGCCGACGGCCCGGCGATCCAGGCCGCGGGCCTGCGGGCGCTCAAGGCCGGCCAGGGCGTGGCGAAGACGCTCGACCTCGTGCGCCGGTTCCGCGCCGGCAACGCCGAGACGCCGGTGATCCTGATGGGATACTTCAACCCGATCCACACCTACGGCGTCGCGCGCTTCCTCAACGACGCGTCGGCGGCCGGCATCGATGGGCTGATCGTGGTCGACCTGCCGCCGGAGGAGGACGACGAGCTCTGCCTGCCGGCTTTGGCCAAGGGCCTCGCCTTCATCCGGCTGGCGACGCCGACCACCGACGAGCGCCGCCTGCCGGCCGTGCTCGCGAACACCGCGGGCTTCGTCTACTACGTGTCGATCAACGGCATCACCGGGACGGCGACGCCGGATTTCGCCGCGGTCGGCACCGCGGTCGGGCGCATCCGCCGCCACACGGCCTTGCCGGTGGTGGTCGGCTTCGGCGTGAGGACCGGGGCGCATGCCGCGGCCATCGCCAAGGGCGCCGACGGCGTCGTCGTCGGCTCGGCGCTCGTCGACGCGCTGCATCGGACGCTCGACGGCGCGGGCCAGGCCACCGGCGGCAGCGTCGAGGCGGTCTCGACGCTGGTGCGCGAGCTCGCCGCCGGGGTGCGCTCGGCCTCGGCCCGCGCGGCCTGACGCCGACGGCACTGGCCGACCGGGGCACCGGCCCCGATATGCAAGCCTGAGCTACGCGGGGCCGATCGACGATGTCGGCCCGATCGAACCGGACGGGCGCTTCATGATGGTCGAACCGATGAACTGGATCTCGGAGGTCGTGCGCCCCAAGATCAAGACCCTGTTCAAGCGCGAGACGCCCGAGAACCTCTGGGTGAAATGCCCGGATACCGGGCAGATGGTGTTCCACAAGGAAGTCGAGGGGAACCACTGGGTCATCCCCGGCTCCGAGCACCATCTCAAGATGAGCGCGAGCGCGCGGCTCAAGATGATGTTCGACGAGGGCACCTGGATCGACGTGCCGCTGCCGGAGGTCGCCGTCGACCCGCTCAAGTTCCGCGACGAGAAGCGCTACGCCGACCGCCTCAAGGAGGCGCGCACCAAGACCGGGATGCAGGATGCGTTCAAGGTCGGGTTCGGCCGGGTCGGCGGCCAGCCGATGACGCTGGCGGTCCAGGACTTCGCGTTCATGGGCGGCTCGCTCGGGATGGCGGCGGGCGAGGCCTTCATCCGCGGCGCGGAGACGGCGCTGGAGAAGCGCACGCCCTACGTGATGTTCGCGGCCTCGGGCGGCGCTCGGATGCAGGAGGGCATCCTCTCGCTGATGCAGATGCCGCGGACCACCGTGGCGATCCGGCGCCTGCGCGCGGCAAGGCTTCCCTACGTCGTCGTGCTGACCAACCCGACGACCGGCGGCGTCACCGCCTCCTACGCGATGCTCGGCGACGTGCACCTGGCCGAGCCCGGCGCCTTGATCTGCTTCGCCGGCCCGCGCGTCATCGAGCAGACGATCCGGGAGAAGCTGCCCGATGGCTTCCAGCGCGCCGAGTACCTGCTCGAGCATGGCATGCTCGATCAGGTCGTCCACCGCCACGCGCTGAAGGACACCATCGTGCGGATCTGCGGCCTGCTGATGAACGTGAGCCCGCCCGCCGCGCCGGCGCCGGCCGCATCCGCACCGATCCTCGAACCCGCCTGACGCGCCGCACGCCCATGGATTCCTCCGATGCGCTGATGGCGCGATTCCTGGCCCTGCACCCGCGCACGATCGACCTGTCGCTCGGCCGGATCCAGAGCCTGCTCGCGCGCCTGAACCACCCCGAGCGCCGGCTGCCGCCCGTGATCCACGTCGGCGGCACCAACGGCAAGGGCTCGACCATCGCGTTCATGCGGGCGATCCTGGAGGCCGGGGGCCTGGCCGCGCACGTCTACACCTCGCCCCACCTCGTGCGCTTCCACGAGCGCATCCGGCTCGGCGGCATCGGCGGCGGCCACTACGTCCCGGAGGACCGGCTCGCCGAGGCCTTCGCGCGCTGCGAGGCCGCCAACGCGGGCGACCCGATCACGGTGTTCGAGATCACCACCGCGGCGGCGCTGCTGCTGTTCTCCGAGGCGCCGGCCGACGTCTTGCTGCTCGAGGTGGGCTTGGGCGGCCGCGTGGACGCGACCAACGTGATCGACACGGTCGCGGCGGCGGTCGTCACGCCGATCGGGCGCGACCATGCCGAGTATCTCGGCGACACCGTCGAGCTGGTGGCGATCGAGAAGGCCGGCATCTTCAAGCGCGGCTGCCCGGCGGTGATCGCGGCCCAGGACTACGCCGAGGCAGACGCGGTGCTGTGCCGCCGCGCCGCGGCGGTCGGCGCCACGCCGGTCTGGGTCGGCAACCAGGATTTCTCGGTCCACGAGGACAGCGGCCGCCTCGTCTACCAGGACGAGACCGACCTGTTCGACCTGCCGCGCCCCAAGCTCGTCGGCCGCCACCAGTTCACCAATGCCGGCACCGCCATCGCGGCTTTGCGGGCGGCGGGCTTCGGCGACATCGGCGTCGGCGCGGTGGAAGCCGGCCTGCGCAACGTCGACTGGCCGGGCCGGATGCAGCGCCTCGCCCGCGGACGGCTGGCGGCCCTGGTGCCGCCCGGCTCCGAGCTCTGGCTCGACGGCGGCCACAACATCGACGGCGGACGCATCCTCGCGACGGCGCTGGCCGACCTCGGCGAGCGCAGCGACGTGCCGCTGGTCCTGATCGTCGGCCTGCTCGGCACCAAGGACGCGGAGGGCTTCCTGCGCCACTTCGTCGGGCTGGCGCGCGCGCTGATCGCGGTGCCGATCGCCGGATCGATGGCGGCGCGGCCCGCCGAGGAGGTCGAGGAGATCGCGACCCAGGTCGGCCTCAGCGCGCGCATCGCGCCGAGCATCGAGGCGGCGCTGACCATGGTCGCCGACATCGCCTTCGAGCGGCCGCCGCGGATCCTGATCTGCGGCTCGCTCTACCTCGTCGGCGCCGTCCTGACCGCCAACGGCACGCCGCCGACCTGACCTTGCGTTGATCTGCGGTAAACCTCAGACTTATTTTGCTGCACAGCACACGCGATCGGCGCAACAATGCAGACACCAGGCAGCTGTGGCCCGGATGTTACATCTTGGCCGTGGGAAATCACTTATCCTCAGCATCGATCGGGCAACACGCTGGGGATCAAAAAAACATGAAAACGCTTCTGACGTCATTGGCCGCCTTCACGGCGCTCACCGCCGCCGCTTCGGCCGCCGACCTGCCGCGCCGCGCGCCTCCGCCGGTGTTCACGCCGGTGCCGGTCTTCACCTGGACCGGTTTCTACTTCGGTATCAACGCCGGCTACGGCTTCGACGCGAACGACCGCTCCGGCGCGACCGTCGTGAACGTGGCTCCGGGCACCGCCGTCGCGGCCGCCGTCCCGACCCAGATCGCCTTCGGCGGCTCGAACTCCACCGACGGGTTCACCGGCGGTGGCCAGGTCGGCTACAACTACCAGTTCACCCCGGGCTCCGGCGTCGTGATCGGTATCGAGGCGGACGCCCAGTACGTCGACTTCGGCCGCAACCGGAACCGCTACGTCGTCACCCCCGGGTTCGCCCTCGCGCCCGGCGTCCAGGCGTTCAGCCCGAACGGCATCTCCAGCCTCGACTTCTTCGGCACCGTGCGCGGCCGCATCGGTTACGCGGTCGACAAGGCCCTGTTCTACGGCACCGGCGGCTTCGCCTACGGCGCCGGCGGTGGCCGCGAGTTCGGCCTGCCGAACAGCAGCCGTGACGATTTCCGGACCGGCTGGACCGCCGGCGGCGGCGTCGAGTACGCCCTCCCGACCGACTCGTTCCTGAACTTCTTCCGCTCGTCGGCCGTGACGGTGAAGGTCGAAGCCCTCTACGTGAACCTCGATCAGAACAACCGTCTGAACGGCGCTTACGCCACCAACGCCGCCGGCGCCGTGTTCTTCGCTCCGGGCTACGTCGCCCGCCGCAACGACACCGAGTTCGCCGTCGTCCGCGCCGGCCTGAACTACAAGTTCGGCTCCTACTAGGATCCGACCTCCGACCCACGGGCCGCTCAGAGCCCGGGGTCGGCTCCGATCATTCGAATTGGGTTTCGAAACGCGAGAAAGCCCGGCCCGACGGCCGGGCTTTCTTTTTGCGCGCACCGTCCGACGCGCCGAAAAAACCGACGCGCACGAAAAAGCCCGCCTCCGTGAGGAGGCGGGCTCGTCCTGATCGGTCGCCGCGTCAGGCGCTGGCGGTCTGCGCGCTGATCCAGCGGGACAGGTCGCCCTTCGGCGCCGCGCCGACCTTCTGGTCGACCCGCTCGCCGTTCTTGAACAGCAGCAGCGTCGGGATCGAGCGGATGCCGTACTGCGAGGCGATGCCGGGATTCTCGTCCACGTTCACCTTCGCGATCTTCACGCGGCCCTGCATGTCGGACGCGATCTCCTCGAGCGCCGGACCGATCTGCCGGCAGGGACCGCACCACTCCGCCCAGAAATCCACGACCACGGGCTCGACGGACTTGAGGACGTCCTGCTCGAAGCTCGCGTCGGTCACTTTCACCGTCGCCATCGGAAAATACCCTTCTCAAGGACCGCGCGAGCGCCTGCAGCAGGCCGCCCGCCGATCGGTGAAGGAAGAATTGGCGACCCGCCGTGCTGCGGTCAAGGCGGCCGACCGGACCGCATGCCGGCTGCCCACCCGGTTCATGGCGATTCGGTCCGCAGCGCAGCGGACGTGACGGCTCCGGCCGTCCCGCGCTCGCTTTGGCGGCGCCCCCGCCCCATGTGACCGAGGACGCCAGACCGATGCCGCGGGTGCGGCCGCCCCGATCCAGGAGGATTCTTGACGGTGACAGGATTTTTGCAGGTGCCGCGCTTCCGATCCCTCGCGCTCGCCACCGTGGCGGCGGTTGCGCTGGCACCGGGTGCCTTCGCCGAGGACAGCGCCGCCCAGCGGCCGTCCCGCATAGAGGGCGACGCCTTCAGCGCACCCGCGGCGAAGAGCGCTGGCGACACCCCCGCCGAGACCGCCCCGCCGAACACCGGCTACAAGCCGCTGCTGCCGAACCAGACCCGCGCCCCGAAGCCGGCGAACGCCATGAAGGTCGAGATCGCGACGGTCGCGAAGGGGCTCGCGAGCCCGTGGGCGATGGAGTTCCTGCCGGACGGCCGGATGATCGTCACCGAGAAGGCCGGGAAGATCCGGATCGTGTCCAAGGACGGCACCGTCGGCCCGGCGATCGCCGGCGTGCCGAAGGTCGACGCGCGCGGCCAGGGCGGCCTGCTCGACATCGCCCTGAGCCCCGGCTTCGCCACCGACGGGCTGGTGTTCTTCAGCTACAGCGAGCCCCGCGACAAGGGCAACGGCACCACCGTGGCGAAGGCCAAGCTCGTCCAGGACGGCAAGGGCGGGGCGAAGCTCGACGACGGGAAGGTCGTCTTCCGGCAGATGCCGACCTACGACGGCGACAAGCATTTCGGCTCGCGCCTGGTCTTCGCCGCCGACGGCAAGCTGTTCGTCACCGTGGGCGAGCGCTCCGACAAGGCGACGCGCGTCCAGGCCCAGGACCTAGCCAGCGGCCTCGGCAAGGTGTTCCGCATCGACGCCGACGGCCAAGCCCCCAAGGACAACCCGTTCTACGGCAGCGACAAGGCCAAGCCCGAGATCTGGTCCTACGGCCACCGCAACGTCCAGGCGGCGGCGCTCGACGGCCAGGGCCGGCTCTGGACCGTGGAGCACGGGCCCCGCGGCGGCGACGAGCTCAACCGTCCGCGGCCCGGCCTCAACTACGGCTGGCCGGTCGCGACCTACGGCATCGAGTATTCCGGCGAGCCCCTCGGCGAGGGCGTGACCCAGGCCGCCGGCACGGTGCAGCCGGTCTATTACTGGGATCCGGTGATCGGGCCGTCGGGCATGGCGCTCTACACCGGCACGCTGTTTCCCGCCTGGACGGACGACTTCCTCGTCGGCGGCCTCGTTAGCGAGGGGATCGTGGTGCTGAAGCGCGACGGCGACAAGGTCGTCACCGAGGAGCGCGTTCCCCTCGACGCCCGCATCCGCGACGTGCGCGTCGGCCCCGACGGCGCGGTCTACGCCGTCACCGACGGCCCGGACGGACGGATCCTGAAGCTGACGCCGAAGGCCAACGCGGGCTGAGCGGCCGAACGTGTTGCAGGCCGGCTGACCGAACGGCCCGATGGGGCATCGGATAGGGCTCAGGTTTCCCCTCTCCCCGCACGCGGGGAGAGGCCCGGCTGGACCCCGTCGTGCAGCCGGGAAGCGGAGGCGAAGCCGCAGCGGCGGTGAGGGGGGCGCGTCCGCACGAGCCTCACGCGTCGGAAGCCCCCTCACCGTCGGCTTCCGCCTCGCCGCGACGACGACGAGGTCGTCGCGGCCCTCTCCCCGCAAGCGGGGAGAGGGAATGCGTACCGGTCGCTCGCGTTGAACGATGAGCAGCGACAGATCTGCGCGGCAACGGACGACGGTCCGGCGCACGATCCCCTCACCCCTCTCGCCGCCGCTCCACGTTCACGTAGATCGCGGCGCCCAGCGTCATCGCGGCGAGGGTGAACCAGGTCAGCGCGTAGACGAGGTGGTTGTTGTGGAAGGCGACCACCGTCAGCCCGCCGACGGGCAAGCGATCATCCGCCGACGCATCCGCATCGATGAAGTAGGGCGCGATGCCGGAGAGCCCCCGGGCCGAAGCGATCGCGGCGACATCGCGGGAATACCAACGATCCTCGGCGGTCGCGTTGCTGCGCAGGAACGCGCCGCCGGGTTCGGTGAGGCGCAACAGGCCGGTGAAGTCGACCTCGCCCTCGGGCCGGCGCCAGCCGGCAGGATCGCGGCGATCGGAGGGAACGAAGCCGCGGTTCACCAGCACCGTGAAGCCGTCGGCGACCAGCGGCGTCAGCACCCAGAACCCGCCGCCGAGCACCGTCACCGCCTGGACCAGCGTGGTGGACTCGTGGCGGAAGCGGCCCGCCACCCGGACGTGGCGGTAGGCGTCGGCGGCCTCGGTCACGCTCGGCCACGCCGCCGGCCCGGGCGCCGGGACCGGGGCCGCGCCGATTCGGGCCTCGACCCGCGCGATCAGGTCGAGCTTCCATGCCCGGCGCTCGACCTGCCAGATTCCGAGGGCGACGAGCCCCGCGACCGCCAGCGCGCTCGCGAGGTTGAAGGCCGCCAGGCCGAGGCGGGACGTCCTCAGGGCTTGTGGTGCATCAGGTCGTGCGGCGACGTCGGCATCATGTTGGTGTTCAGGTGATACATCACCCAGATCGAGCCGGTCAGCGTGATCACGACGAGGGTCAGCGTGAAGATCAGGGCCAGGATCGTCCATCCGCCCTCGGACTTCGTGTTCATGTGCAGGAAGTAGATCATGTGGACCACGATCTGCACCACCGCGAAGGCCATGATGATCAGGCTGGTGTGCACGGCGTTGCCGAGCACGTCGCTCATCACCAGCCAGAACGGGATCGCGGTGAGGATCACCGAGAGCACGAAGCCGGTCATGTAGCTCTTGAACGAGCCGTGCGCCCCGGCTGGGTGGCCGTGCGCGTCGTGGCCGTGACCGTGCGGTTCGGCGTGGTGCCCCGCCCCCGTCGCCGAGCTCATTGCAGCACTCCCATCAGGTACACGAACGTGAAGACGCCGATCCAGACGACGTCGAGGAAGTGCCAGAACATCGACAGGCACATCAGCCGGCGCTTGTTCTCGACGATCAGCCCCTTCTGGGCGGTCTGCACCATCAGCACGATCAGCCAGACGATGCCGAGCGAGACGTGAAGGCCGTGGGTGCCGACCAGGGCGAAGAACGAGGACAGGAAGGCCGAGCGCTGCGGCGTCGCGCCCTCGTGGATCAGGTGGGCGAACTCGTAGAGCTCGATGCCGATGAAGCACGCGCCGAACAGGCCGGTGATCGCGAGCCAGACCTGCATCGTCCGGACGTTGTCCTTCTCCATCTCCAGCATGGCGAAGCCGTAGGTGATGGAGGACAGGAGCAGCATCGAGGTGTTGAGCGCCACGAGCGGCAGCTCGAACAGGTCGCGCGGCGAGGGCCCGGCCGCGTAGTTGCGGCCGAGAACCCCGTAGGTGGCGAACAGCACCGCGAAGATGAGGCAATCGCTCATCAGGTACATCCAGAAGCCGAGCATGGTGCTCGACTCGTGGGCGTGGTCCTCGTCGAGGTAGAAGGCCGGAGCCTCGGTGCCCGGCGGGGCCGTGTCGGTGTGCATCATCGGCTCAGGCCCGTCCCGCCATCACGCTCGTCCGCTGCCCCTCGGCCCGCACCACGTCGGCGGCAGGGATGTAGAACTCGCGGTTGTAGTTGAAGGTGTGGATCACTGTGACGAGGAACATCGTCGCGAAGGTCGCGGCCGCGAGCCACCAGATGTACCAGATCATCGCGAACGAGAAGCCGATCGAGACCACGCCGAGGATCACGCCGGTGGCGGTGTTCTTCGGCATGTGGATCGGCTTGTAGCCCTTGAGCGGGCGCTCGTAGCCGCGCTTCTTCATGTCGGACCACGCGTCGAGATCGTGGATGACCGGGGTGAAGGCGAAGTTGTAGTCCGGCGGCGGCGAGGCGGTCGACCACTCGAGGGTGCGGCCGTTCCAGGGATCGCCCGTGAGGTCGCGCAGCGCCTCGCGGTTGCGGATCGAGACCACGAACTGGACGATCATCGACAGGATGCCGAGCAGGATCAGCACCGCGCCGAAGGCGGCGATCACGAACCAGATCTGCAGGGACGGATCGTCGAAGTGGTTGGCGCGGCGCGTCACGCCCATCAGGCCGAGGACGTAGAGCGGCATGAAGGCGAAGTAGAACCCCACCGTCCAGAACCAGAACGACATCTTCCCCCAGAACGGGTCCAGCTTGAACCCGAAGGCCTTCGGGAACCAGTAGGTCACGCCGGCGAAGCTCCCGAACAGCACGCCGCCGATGATGACGTTGTGGAAGTGCGCGATCAGGAACAGCGAGTTGTGCAGCACGAAGTCAGCCGGGGGCACGGCGAGCAGCACGCCGGTCATGCCGCCGATGGTGAAGGTGACCATGAAGCTCACGGTCCACATCATCGGCAGCTCGAACCGGATCCGGCCGCGATACATCGTAAACAGCCAGTTGAAGATCTTCGCGCCCGTCGGGATCGAGATGATCATCGTCGTGATGCCGAAGAACGAGTTCACGTCGGCGCCGGAGCCCATCGTGAAGAAGTGGTGCAGCCAGACGAGGTACGAGAGGATCGTGATGACCACGGTCGCGTAGACCATCGAGGCGTAGCCGAACAGGCGCTTGCCGGAGAAGGTCGAGGTCACCTCCGAGAAGATGCCGAACGCCGGCAGGATGAGGATGTAGACCTCCGGGTGGCCCCAGATCCAGATGAGGTTGAAGTACATCATCGGGTTGCCGCCGAGGTCGTTCGTGAAGAAGTGCGTGCCGACGTAGCGGTCCATCGACAGCAGGGCGAGGACGGCGGTGAGGATCGGGAAGGCCGCCGTGATCAGCACGTTGGTGCAGAGCGAGGTCCAGACGAAGATCGGCAGCTTCATCATGGTCATGCCCGGCGCGCGCATCTTCACGATGGTCGCGATCAGGTTGATGCCCGAGAGCAGCGTGCCGATGCCGGCGATCTGCAGCGCCCAGATGTAGTAGTCGACGCCGACGCCCGGGCTCATGTCCGCGCCCGAGAGCGGCGGATAGGCGAGCCAGCCGGTGCGGGCGAACTCGCCGACGAACAGCGAGGCCATGATCGTCATGGCGCCCGAGACCGTCATCCAGAAGCTGAAGTTGTTGAGGAACGGGAAGGCCACGTCGCGGGCGCCGATCTGCAGCGGCACGACGTAGTTCATCAGGCCGGTGACGAACGGCATCGCCACGAAGAAGATCATGATCACGCCGTGTGCCGTGAAGATCTGGTCGTAGTGGTGCGGCGGCAGGTAGCCCTCGTTGGCGCCGAACGCGACCGCCTGCTGGGCGCGCATCATCAGCGCGTCGGCGAAGCCGCGCAGCAGCATGACGAAGGCCAGCACGATGTACATCACGCCGATCTTCTTGTGGTCGACCGAGGTCAGCCAGTCCCGCCAGAGCGGGCCCCAGAAGCGGTAGTAGGTGATCGCGCCGAGCACGACGAGGCCACCCAGCGCCACCATGGCGAAGGTCACCTGAAGGATCGGCTCGTGGTAGGGGATGTCTTCCAGCGAGAGCCGTCCGAAGACGAGCTTCTGGAGATCCGGATTGGAGAACATGGGTTCGATCCGTTGAGGGTGGTTCGGCGGCGGGGCGCCGGTCCTACTTGTTGTTGAGCTGCGACGGGGCGACCGAGTCCCGCTCCGGCGCCGGCATCTGGTTCTCGGGTTTCGTTCCGTTTTCGTGGACGTGCGGGTTGTTGCCGTCGGGCTTCATGCCCTGCGGCTGCTCCTGGCCGTGCGGGGTGCGGCCGGACGCGGGTGCTGTGGCGCCCGGCGCCTCGTCGCCCTGCTCGATGTGGCGGTTGTCGTAGCGGAGGCGCTCGCGGTTCTCGGTGGAGTCCTTGCCGGCGCCCCCCTTGGCGTCGATGGTCATCATCTCGCTCATGCACATCTTGCCCGGCACGGCGCACATGTTGACGATGGTGTCGAACAGCCCGTCGGCGACGGACTTGTAGTACTTCACCGGCTCGGCCTCGCTCGGCTTCTCGAGCTTGAGATAGTCCTCGCGGGTGAGGTCGGAGCCCTGCGCCTTCGCCTTGGCGACCCAGGCATCGAACCCGGCATCGTCGAGGCCATGGAACTTGAACGTCATCCGCGAGAAGCCGGTGCCGCTGTAGTGCGAGGACAGGCCGGCATACTCGCCCGGCTTGTTGATCACCGCGTGGAGCTGCGTCTGCATGCCGGGCATCGCGTAGATCATCCCGGCCAGCGCGGGGACGTAGAAGGCGTTCATCACCGAGGAGGCGGTGATCTTGAAGTCGATCGGCCGGTCGACGGGGGCGGCGAGCTCGTTGACGGTGGCGATCCCGTATTCCGGGTAGAAGAACAGCCACTTCCAATCGAGGGCGACGACCTCGACGGCGAGCGGCTTCACGCCGGCCGCCACGGGGCGGGCGGAGTCGATCCGCCGGAGCGCCCGGAACGGGTCGAGGGTGTGGGTGCTGATCCAGGTGAGCGCGCCGAGCGCGATGATGATCAGCAGCGGCGCCGTCCAGATCACCACCTCGAGCTGGGTCGAGTGGTGCCAGTCCGGATCGTAGGGGGCCGACTCGTTGGTCGCCCGGTAGCGCCAGGCGAAGATCAGCGTCAGCGCGATCACCGGGAGCACGATCAGCAGCATCAGCCCGACCGAGGCAAGGACGAGGTTCCGCTGCTGCAGGGCGACGTCGCCCGAGGGCTGCATCACGACGAGGTTGCAGCCGGCGAGCAGCCCGGAGAGCGACACGGCGCAGAGGCCGCGCAGGAGCCGGGCGGCCGTGCGGGCCGGGGGACGGGAAGGTGAGGCGGAGCGTGCCACGGCGATCAACTCGGTTTGCCTGGCCGGCGGGCCCTGGGGCCGTTCGGCGCGAACATGTATCGGAACGGGGTGAGGGACGACGCGGGCCTCCCGACTACATCTGACGCATCTCGGAACGGTCGAGGGTGAGGGCAAGGAGCGATGCCGCCGCACCCGAGAGCAGGTAGAGGCCGACCATCCACAGCCCGTAGCGGGACGAGAGCCAGAGGACGACCAGCGGGGCGAAGCCTGCGCCGAACAGCCACGCCAGATCCGAGGTCAGCGCCGCGCCGGTGTAGCGGTAGCGCGCGCCGAGCCGCGCCGTCACCGCGCCGGCGGTCTGGCCGTAGGCGAGGCCCATCAGCATGAAGCCGATGGTGACGTACATGGTCTGGCCGATCGCGCTGTCGCCGAACACCAGGGGCGCGATGATGCTGCCGAGGGCGAAGACGGCGATCAGGCCGGAGCTGAGCAGCAGCGCGTTGCGGCGGCCGATCTGGTCGGCGATCAGCCCGGAGGCCGCGACCGCGCCGGCGCAGACGATGGCGCCCGAGCACTGCACGATCAGGAACTCGCCGGGCGAGCGATCGGTGAACAGGGTCAGCCAGCTGATCGGGAAGATCGTCACGAGGTGGAACAGCGCGAAGGCGGCCAGCGGCACGAAGGCACCGATCCACACGTCCACCGCATGGTGGCGCACCACCTCGATCACCGGCACCGGCTCGAGCCGGCCCTTCTCCATCAGGCGGACGAACTCGTCGGTCGCCACCAGCCGCAGGCGGGCGAACAGCGCCACGACGTTGATGGTGAAGGCGCAGTAGAACGGGAAGCGCCAGCCCCAATCGAGGAAGTCGGCCGAATCGAGGTTGACGAGGAAGAACGAGAACAGGGCGCTGGCGACGATGAAGCCGAGGGGCGCGCCGAGCTGGGGGATCATCGCGAACCAGCCGCGGCGCTCGCGCGGGGCGTTCAGCGCCAGGAGCGAGGCGAGCCCGTCCCAGGCGCCGCCGAGCGCGAGGCCCTGGAGGATGCGCAGGCCGGCCAGCAGCCAGATCGAGGCGTGGCCGATGCTGGCGTAGCTCGGCAGGAAGCTCACCGCCGCGGTGGCGCCGCCGAGCATGAACAGCGCGATCGTCAGCTTGACGCCGCGGCCGTGCCGCCGGTCGACGGCCATGAAGATCACCGACCCGATCGGCCGGGCGATGAAGGCGAGGGAGAACACCGCGAAGGAGTACAGCGTGGCCGTGAGCGCATCCGGCTCGAACGAGAAGAACACCTTCGGGAACACCAGCACCGAGGCGATGCCGTAGACGAAGAAGTCGAAATATTCCGAGGCCCGGCCGATCACCACGCCGGCCGCGATCTCTCCCGGCGCGACCTTGTGGTCGGTCGAGACGAGGTGCGCGTCGCGCTCGAGGGGCGAGGAGTTTGCCAGGGCGGGCTCAGGGATCATGTCGGACAGCCGGCTTGCTCGATGACGACGGTGACGCGGTGCGGCGATCGACGCGAGGCGTGCGCCGGGACCGCGACCGGAAGGTATCCGCTCAGGGCCGTCGGTGACACCGCCGCGTAGTCGCAGGCCGATCAGGGCTGTCCCGGCTGATAGCGCAAGGCTGCGCGATGGTCTCCCTTGAATCCGGCATGTCCATGCCGTCCCGGACGCATGACCACGTCTGTCCCACGTCTTCGTCGTGTCACGCAGGAGCCGCGACGCAGCCGCGTCAGCGGGCGTTCTGCGGCACGTCGACGGTCAGCATCGGCAGCGTGATCGTGCCGGCGGGCGCGGGCGGGCTCGCGAGCAGCGCGAAGGCGGCGACGCTCAGGGCGAAGCCGAAGGCCAGCAGCGACGTTTCGAGGCCGTGGTAGAATGCATCCATCGCCCGAGCTCCGACCTCGCGTCAGGGGGCGATGATCGCGCGGGTGGGTTAAGCGAACCGTAACGTCCGCCCGCCCGGCTTCCCCGGGGGAAGGCCAGCGGGCGCCGTGCGCCGGGGCGGGTCGGGCCGTCAGGCGCTGCCGGCGGCCTCCATCCGGGCGAGGTCCGGCGCACGCGGCTGAAGCAGGGCGGCGGCGAGATGCGCTTCCAGCACGATCAGGTCGGTGTCCGGGTCGGGCACCCAGCCGCAGGTGCAGGTCGTGCCGGCGCCGTGCGCCGCGGCGATCTGGCCGTAGAGCACGCCGATGGTGCGCGACGCGGCTTCGAGGGCGGCCATCACCGACAGGCCCTGACCATCGAGGGCGTGCCAGAACGCCCGCGTCAGCGCCTGCTCGACCGCCGCCTGCCCGCGGGTCTCGTCGCAGCGGCACCGATTCGATTCGGCGATCATCGGCGGCCTCCGCGGCGGCGCGCCCGCTTCGGATGCGGGCCCGCCGCGACGTAGTCGATCAGGTCCGGCAGGCGGTGCAGGCGCAGGCCGAGGCACGAGCCGTCCCACCACGCCACCGTCACGCAGGCATCGATCAGCTCCATCACCCGTCCCATTCCGGCCTCTAGCGCTCGGCGAGCACGCCACCTTGAGAGCAAGGCGAAAGTACATCGCCGAAAAGTGGTCTAGCAGGGATGGAAATCGACAATCAAGCGACGTCGACAATATTGGAAACGTTGTAATTTCAATCTTCGTCGTGCGATATCGAAGTTTATAGTTGAAACGATTCCATGGTACGCCGCGGCCGTCATGCACCGATCGCGACCAGCACGGCGCCGGCGGCAATCAGCGCCACGCCGAGCCAGTTGGTCGGGCTCAGCGTCTCGCCGAGCAGGACCACGCCGAAGATCGCCACCAGCACGACGCTGAGCTTGTCGATCGGCGCGACGCGGGCGGCATCGCCCAGGAACAGGGCGCGGAAGTAGCAGAGCCACGAGGCGCCGGTGGCGAGCCCCGACAGGACGAGGAAGACCGCGCTCCGCCCCGGGATCCGCGCGAGGTCGGCCGCCTGGCCGGTGACGGCCACGATCGCCGCCGTGAGGCCGAGGATCACCACCGTGCGGACGAGGGTGGCGACGTCCGACGGCACGCCGGCGACGCCGACCTTGGCCAGGATCGCGGTGAGCGCGGCGAAGGCCGCCGAGAGCAGCGCCCAGAAGCGCCAGGACTGCATCAAGGCCATCATCACGCCGGGCCCGTCACAGGATCGCGCGCATCAGCAGCAGCCCGGCGAACAGGCCGGCGAGGCCGAGCACGACCGAGCCGACGATGTAGATCGCCGCCGCGCCGGCCTGGCCGCGCTCCAGCAGCATCACGGCCTCAAGCGAATAGGACGAGAAGGTGGTGAAGCCGCCGAGCACGCCGGTGGCGATGAACAGCCGCAGCGGCTGCCCGCCGCCCCGCAGGGCGAACCAGCCGGTGAACAGGCCCATCAGCACCGAGCCGACGATGTTGATCGCCATGGTGCCGTAGGGAAAGCCCGACCCGAGCCGCAGGGACGCGGTGCTGACGCCGTAGCGCGCCACGCCGCCGATCCCGGCACCGACGAAGACGAGGAGGAGGTTCATGACGACCGCACGGCCCGAGGATTCGGAGCGGGCGCCGTAGCACATTCGGGACCGCGGCGACGGCCCGCATCCGGGCCGCCGGCTTCGGACGGGCGCCCGGGGCCCGTCGCGATCTCCTCGCAGGCGAACGGCCTCGGCCGCGGCGGGTGCCGCGGCCGAGGCCGTCTCGACCGTACCGTCGCCGAGCGGACGTCGCTCGGGCCGGGTCCGCTAGCCCAGGATCTTGTCGACCGTGATCGGAAGGTTGCGGATGCGCTTGCCGGTGGCGTGGAACACGGCGTTGGCCACCGCCGCCGCGGTGCCGACGATGCCGATCTCGCCGAGCCCCTTCACGCCGAGCGGGTTCGCCTTGTCCTCCTCGTCGACGAAGATCA
The DNA here is from genome assembly GCF_008040095.1 of Methylobacterium sp. WL6. Classification (NCBI taxonomy): domain Bacteria; kingdom Pseudomonadati; phylum Pseudomonadota; class Alphaproteobacteria; order Hyphomicrobiales; family Methylobacteriaceae; genus Methylobacterium; species Methylobacterium sp. WL6. The sequence goes on from NZ_VRVH01000038.1 coordinate 19,803, forward strand.
CGTCGATGTCGTGGATGTCGGCGTTCACCGGCACGTGATACTCGCCGAGATTGTGGTTCATGAAGCGGCCGATGCGGTCGTCCATCATCGACTCCTCCTCCAGCGCCGAGCCGATGCCCATCACCACGCCGCCGAGGATCTGGCTGCGCGCGGTCTTGGGATTCAGCACCTTTCCGGCCGCGATCGCCGAGACGACGCGGGTGACGCGGACCTGGCCCAGCTCCTCGTCCACCTTCACCTCCACGAAGATCGCCGAGTGGGTGTAGGCCTCGTACTTGGCGTTGAAGTCCTTGTCGGGGGCGGCGTTGGCCGTGGCCTCGACCTTGTCGATGCCGGCCGCCCGCAGCACGTCGACCAGGGCGACGCTGCGCGCGGGGTCGCCCGCCACCGCGATGCGCCCGTCGGCGAAGGCGACGCGCTCGAAGTCGACGTTGGCCAGCGGCGAATCCTCCATCTGCCGGGCGAGCTTGAACACCTGCTCGCCGACGTCGCGGCAGGCCTTCATCACGGCGGTGCCGGACGAGGCCGCGGTCCAGGAGCCGCCCGCCACCGGCGCCTCGGGCAGCGCGGTGTCGCCGAGCTTCGTCGTCACGTCCTCCATCGTCAGGCCGAGGGTGTCGGCGGCGATCTGGGTGAGGATCGTGTAGGTGCCGGTGCCGATGTCGCCGGTCGAGTTGCCGACCTCGAGCTTGCCGTCGGGGGTGAGGATGGCGCGGGCGCTCGTCTGCATCATCATCGATTCCCAGACGCCCGAGGCCATGCCCCAGCCGACGAGCTCGCGGCCCTCGCGCATCGAGCGCGGCTCCGGGTTGCGCCGGTCCCAGCCGAAGCGCGCGGCGCCCTCCGAGAAGCAGCTCTTCAGCGCCTTCGAGCCGAAGGGCTTGTTCTCGGCGGTGGCGTCGGCCTCGGTGAAGTTCTTCAGGCGGAGCTGGATCGGGTCGAGGCCGCTCGCGTAGGCAAGCTCGTCCATGGCGGTCTCGATCGCGAAGACGCCGGTGACGGCACCCGGCGCGCGCATGTCGCCGGGGGTGTAGGTGTCGAGCTTGGCGATCTTGTAGGTCAAGAGGACGTTGTCGCAGCGGTACATCACGCCCGACCAGTTCACGACCACCTCCTGGTAGTCCTCGAAGGTCGAGGTCGCGCCGACCGCGTCGTGGCGCAGCGCCAGGAGCGTGCCGTCGCGCTCGGCCCCGAGGCTGATAGTCTGCAGCGCCTCCGGCCGGTAGGTGATGCTCCACATCTGGTCGCGGGTCAGCACCACGCGCACCGAGCGCTCGAGGTCGCGCGCGGCCAGCATCGCCAGGAAGAGCTGGTATTGCGGGCGCAGGCCCGAGCCGAAGCCGCCGCCGAGATAGGGGTTGAGCACCCGCAGGTCGTCCTTGGCGATGCCGAACACCTTCGCGAGGTAGGCATGGCTGTTCGAGACGCCCTGGACCTTGTCGTAGACCGTGTACTTGCCGTCGCCCTCGAAGATCACCGTCGAGGCGTGGGGCTCCATCGGGTTGTGATGCTCGGTGGCGAGGCGATACTCCTGCTTGAGCTGGATCGCCGAGGCGTCGAACGCCGCATCCGCGTCGCCCCAGGGCTTGGGCGGCGGCTTGATGCCGTTGCGCCGCATCGGCGGCTCGTAGGCGAAGGCGTTGGCGGCTTCGAGATCCGTCAGCGGCTCCTCGACCTCGTAGTCGACCGCCACCAGCGCCGCGGCGTGGCGGGCCGTCTCGAAATCCTCGGCCACCACCAGGGCGATCGGCTGGCCGCTGTAGTGGATCTTGTCGTCGTACAGGGCGCGGAAGGGCGAGCCGGGGGGCGCGACCTGATCCTGGTAATTGTAGTCGAGCCAGGCGGTGCGGGTGCGGTTCTCGTGGGTCAGCACCTTGACGACGCCGGGCACGGCTTCGGCCTTGCCGGTGTCGATGGTCCTGATCCGGCCCTTGGCGATGCCGCTCGACACCACGTAGCCGTGCAGCAGGTCGGGGGCGGCGAACTCGCCCGCGTACTTGGCGAGGCCCGTCACCTTGGCGGGGCCGTCGACGCGGCTGCGGGCGCTGCCGACGAACGTGTCCCGGCTGGTGGAGGAGAAGGTCTGGGTCATCGGGGGCTCACTGGATGCGCTTGTCGGTGATCGATTGCGGCGTGCCGGCGGCGGCCTGCTCCAGGCCGCGCACGATGGCGCGCCGCGCCAGCTCGACCTTGAAGGCGTTGCCCGCCTGCGGCTGGGCCTCGGCCACGATCAGGTCGGCCGCCGCCTGGAAGCTCTCGCGGGTGGCGGGCTTGCCCTGCAGCAGCGCCTCGGCCTCGCGGTTGCGCCAGGGCTTGTGGGCGACGCCGCCGAGCGCGAGGCGGGCGGTCCGAACCGTGTCGCCGTCGAGCTCGAGGGCGGCGGCGACCGAGACCAGCGCGAAGGCGTAGGAGAGCCGGTCGCGCAGCTTCAGGTAGGTGACGTGCTGGCCGAAATCGCGCTCGGGCAGGTCGACCGCCACGACGATCTCGCCGGGCTTCAGCGTGGTGTCCTGCTCCGGGGCGTCGCCCGGCAGGCGGTGGAACTCGGAGAAGGGAATCGCCCGGTCGCCGTCCGGCCCGCTCACCTGCACCACCGCCTCCAGCGCGGCCAGCGCCACGCACATGTCGGAAGGGTGCGTCGCGATGCAGCTCGGGCTGGTGCCGAAGATCGCGTGGATGCGGGTGACGCCGCCGATCGCCTGGCAGCCGGAACCGGGCTGGCGCTTGTTGCACGGCGTGGACGTGTCGTAGAAATAATAGCAGCGGGTGCGCTGGAGCAGGTTGCCGCCGGTCGAGGCGGCGTTGCGCAGCTGCGCCGAAGCGCCGGCCAGGATCGCGTTCGACAGCAGCGGGTAGCGGGCGCGGACGCGCGCGTCGTAGGCGACGGTGGCGTTCGTCGCCAGCGCGCCGAGGCGCAGGCCGCCGTCGTGCTCGACGATCTCGCCGAGCGGCAGGCGGGTGATGTCGACGAGGCGGCCGGGCCGCTCGACGTCGTACTTCATCAGGTCGATCAGGTTGGTGCCGCCCGCGATGAAGCGGGCCCCGGGTGCGGCGGCGAAGGCCTGGACCGCCTCGGCCACGGTGTCGGCGCGGACGTAGTCGAAGCGGTTCATCGGGCTTCCCCCTGCATCACGTCCTCGATCGCGTCGACGATGTTGGTGTAGGCGCCGCAGCGGCAGATGTTGCCGCTCATCGCCTCGCGGATCTCGTCGCGCGAGTGGGCGTGGCCCTCGTTCATCAGGCCGACCGAGGAGCAGAGCTGGCCGGGCGTGCAGTAGCCGCACTGGAACGCGTCGTGCTCGATGAAGGCCTCCTGGATCGGGTGGAGCCCGTTCGAGCCGGCGCCCGCGTTGGCGATGCCGGCGAGGCCCTCGACGGTGGTGATCTCGGCGCCGTCCTTCATCACCGCCAGCGCCAGGCAGGAATTCACCCGCGTGCCGTCGACCAGCACCGTGCAGGCGCCGCACTGGCCGTGGTCGCAGCCCTTCTTGGTGCCGGTGAGGTCGAGGTGCTCGCGCAGCAGGTCGAGCAGGGTGGTCCAGGGCGCGACCTGAAGCTCGCGCGGCTGGCCGTTGATGGTGAGGCGGATGCCGATCCGGTTGTCCGCCGCGACGGGCGAGCCGCTTTCGATGAGCATGGGGCGTTCCAAGAAAAAGGGGTTTCCGCACGAACCGCGCGGGGGAGGGCGACCGACGTCGGGCACCGCCCGGTCTCGCGACGGGTCGCGGGACGTGTCGCAGGACTTGCGTCCGGCCAGGCTGCGCGACGGCCGCCGTTCCTCCCGATAACGGTTCCAATCTGCGGCTGTTCCCCGGGGCGGGCGATCGCGCTGCGGGCGAAACGGTTTCCGTTTGCGCACGCCTCGGCTAACCCTGGGCCGGACAGCCGAACCGTCCCAGGAGCCCCGATGGCCGCCCTCGATTCCGTCCTCAACGACATCGACAAGGATCTCGACAACGCCCTGGAGCGCCTGTTCGCCTTCCTGCGGATCCCGTCGATCTCCACCGATCCGGCCTATGCCGGCCCGTGCCGCGAGGCGGCGGCCTGGCTCGCCGCGGACCTGACGGCGCTCGGGTTCGAGACCTCGGTGGAGGAGACCTCGCTCCATCCGGTCGTGCTGGCGCACAAGCCGAAGCCGGGGGCGCCGCACGTGCTGTTCTACGGGCACTACGACGTGCAGCCGGTCGATCCGCTGGCCTTGTGGGAGACGCCGCCGTTCGAGCCGCGGATCGCCACCGACGCCAAGGGCAACAAGACCATCGTCGCCCGCGGCGCCTCCGACGACAAGGGCCAGGTGATGACCTTCGTCGAGGCCTGCCGGGCGCATCTGGCGATGAACGCCGAGCTGCCCTGCGCGGTCACGATCCTGATCGAGGGCGCCGAGGAGAACGGCTCGCAGGGGCTGCCCGAATGGGTGGCGCAGAACAAGGACCGGCTCGGTTCCGACGTCGTGCTGGTCTGCGACACCTCCATGTGGAACCCGACGACGCCGGCGATCACCTCATCCCTGCGCGGGCTCGCGTACTTCGAGGTCGAGGTGACCTGCGCCGACCGCGACCTGCATTCGGGCTTCTTCGGCGGCGCGGCGCGCAACCCGATCCACGTGCTGTCGCGCATCCTCGCCGACCTGCACGACGCCGACGGCCGGGTGACCCTGCCGGGCTTCTACGACGGGGTGCACGAGCGCCCGCCCGAGGTACTGGAGCAGTGGCGCGGCCTCGACTTCACCCCCGAGAAGTTCCTCGGCCCGATCGGCCTGTCGGAGCCGGCCGGCGAGCGCGGCCGGCTGCTGATCGAGCTGGTGCAGTCCCGGCCGGCCTGCGACGTCAACGGCATCATCGGCGGCTACACCGGCGAGGGCACCAAGACGGTGATCGCCGGCAAGGCGAGCGCCAAGGTCTCGTTCCGCCTCGTGGACGACCAGGACCCGCAGAGGCTCGCCGAGACCTTCGAGGCCTTCGTGCGCCAGCGCATCCCGGCCGACTGCTCGGTGAACGTGATCTGCTACAAGGGCTCGCGCGCGATCAGCCTGCCCTTCGACATGCCGGAGCTCGAGACCGCCCGCGCCGCGCTCTCCGACGAGTGGGGCGTGCCCGCGGTGACGGTGGGCGCCGGCGGCTCGATCCCGATCGTCGGCGACTTCAAGCGCCTGCTCGACCGCAACACCCTGCTGATCGGCTTCGGCCTCGACGACGACCGCATCCACTCGCCGAACGAGAAGTACGACCTGCGCAGCTTCCACAAGGGCACGCGCTCGTGGGCGCGCATCCTGTCGGCGCTCGGACGGGGCTGACCGCCGCGCGCGCGGCGGGGCACGGGGTCAGGCTGCCGGCACCGGATGCCCCATCTTCGCGTCGATCCATATCCAGAGCGCGCGGATCTCGGCGGCGGCCTGGCCCCCCGGGGCGCGCTCGGTGACGCCGAGGCCCATGGCCAGGGCATCCTGGTGGTCGACCCGCTGGATGATGCTCGGCTCGGCGAGCACGCCGAGCGTCCGCATCTGCGCGGCATAGGCCTCCGTCCGCGGCGATGGCGGCGGCGGGCATTGGTTCAGCACGAAGGCCAGCTTCCGCCGCATCCCCAGGCCGACCAGGGCCTGCAGCGTAGGCCCGGCCGCGATGAGATCGAGGCGGGAGGGACGCACCGGCATCAAGACCAGGTCGGCGATCCGCAAGGCGTGGGCGACCCCGGCCATGGCGCCCGCGGTATCGACGACGGCGAGCGTCGCGCCGTCGTCGGCGGCTTGAACGAGGACGTCGTCGAGCTGCCCGATCTCCCAGGGCTGGATGCGGTCGACCGCGACCGAGCCCGTCGCGCGCATCGCCCCCCAGGACGCGAGAGAGCCCTGCGGATCGAGGTCGAGGGCGATCACGCGCTCGCCCGCCTCCGCCGCGGCGAAGGCCAACGAGGCTGCGAGCGTCGTCTTGCCGGTGCCGCCCTTCTGCACCGCGACGGCCACGACCCGGGGCCGCAGAAGGCCGCTCCCGATCGGCGGATGCGGGTGGGATCCTTCGAGGGCCATGCGCGTCCCGCCCGTTCGATCTCGATCCATGCGCGGCGCGGTCGTGCTCCGCGGCCGTCCGCGACCTTCGCGGAGGCGAGCGGGGTGGGACCGATTCGCCACAGGAATCCATTCCGTCACCTGCCCGCATGGAGGTGCTTATGGGAGGATAGTCGGATAGGCCAGCGGTTCTCGCCCGTCGGCCATGCCGAATGCGCACGACCGCCAGCCCGAGGATCCCCACGCATTCCGAAGGTCCGCGCGGCACGCGTCGGTCCCGGATGCGGGCGCGGATCGGATCCGGGATCGCTTGCGGGCCTTGAGCGTTCACCCGGTCCCGGGTGATGGGCTCGGGTCCTTGGAATGCCATGCCGAACCTTCACAGACGCGTCGTCCTCGCGGCCGGCCTCGGCCTGCTCGCGGCCTCGACGGTGCGGGCAGCGGGCGCGGTGGTGCGGGTCGACGATCCGCGGCTCGACGCCCTGATCGATCCCGCCGCCCCGATCCGGACGCTGTTCGACGACGGGCGCTGGTGCGAGGGGCCGTGCTGGGCGCCCGGGCTCGGCGGGCTGGTGTTCAGCGACACCAAGGCCAACCGCATCCGCGTGCTCGCCGACGACCGGTCGGTGAAAACCCTGTTCGACCCCTCCGAGAACGGCAACGGCAACACGCTCGACGGGCAGGGGCGCCTGATTACCTGCGAGCACCGCACCCGGCGGGTGGTGCGGCGCGAGCCGGACGGGACGAAGATCGTGCTGGCGGACGCGTTCGCCGGGAGGACGCTGAATTCCCCCAACGACGCGGTGGTCGCCGCCGACGGGGCGGTGTGGTTCACCGACCCGGTCTTCGGCATCACCCAGCCCGAGGAGGGCATCCTGGCCGAGCCCGAGCAGGGTGCGCGCCGCGTCTACCGGGTCACCGCGCCGGGCACGCCGGCGGCCAAGGTCGAGGCGATGACCGACGCCCTCGACCAGCCGAACGGCCTCGCCTTCGCACCCGACGGGCGCACCCTCTACGTGAGCGAATCCGGCGCGTCGCTCAACCCCGAGGCCGGCCGGGCCGTGATGGCGTTCTCCGTCGGCGCGGACGGCCGGCTCGGGCCGCCGCGGACCTTCGCGCCGATCGAGGCCGGCGTGCCCGACGGCCTGAAGGTTGACGGCGCCGGGCGGGTCTACGCCGCCTGCGGCGACGGCATCCGCATCTTCGCTCCCGACGGCACGCCGCTCGGCCGCATCGCCACGCCGACGCCGGCCGCGAACCTCGCCTTCGGCGGATCGGACGGGCGGCGGCTGTTCGTCGCCGCCGGCCACGCCATCCTCGCCATCGACCTGCGCGTCGCGCCTCGCGGCTGAAACGGTAAGCTCCATGCCCCTCGTCCGACGCCACCTCCTCGCCGGCGGCCTCGCCGCCCTCGCCCTGCCCGCGGCCGCGGCCGAGACGGGCTCGCCCGCGCCGGGCGGCACCGCGG
>NZ_VRVH01000390.1:0-3516 GCF_008040095.1 Methylobacterium sp. WL6
GATTAAGTGTCTATTTAATGTTTATTATTTATGGCTGCCTAAGAAAAGATTGTCTCGTTTTCCGAGAAGCAAATCTTTCAGGTCAGCCCACCTGATCCTCGTCGTCTTCTTCGGGAACGATGTCGCTGAACGGCACTGTCATGACGCGCCGGGCCTTCTCGTCCTCGATCTCGAAGGAGCAAACGAACCAATCGCGCACGGCAAACGAGCGTGCTCCAGCAACCAGGTCGCGTGCGGACTGTAACGCAAGCTGACGTGCCGCCTCGTCATCGGCGAGTTCGTCCCCTTCCGGGTCCATCGCAAGCTTGTCAAGTCCCTGACCATAGCGAAGGTGGAAGAAGTAACGGGGCATCTCATGCGCCCTCGATCAGCCGGGCATACTCGGCCTCGGGCGTTCCGTAGCTGCCATCGGCCATCTCCTCCAGAAGCTTGCGGTCCAGCACAGTGATGCGACCGCGCCTGGCACGGATGCAGCCAGTGCCTTCGAGCTGCTGCATGGCCATGCTCACACCGGCCCGCCGGACACCCAGCATCATCGACAGGAACTCGTGCTTGAGCAGAAGCTCGTCGCCATCCACGCGGTCGTGGCACATCAACAGCCAGCGGGCGAGGCGTGCCTCGATCTCCTGGCTCCCGTTGACGAAGGCTGTCTGCCGCGTCTGGATCATCTCCGTCAGAATGTAGCGCAGCATCAGTTTGCGCAGGGCGGGGCTCTCGTCCACCGCCGTGCTCACGACCGCGGCGTCGATGCGCAGGCCGGCACCAGGCACCTGAATGAAGTGGTCATATGGGGCCCGGTCCGAGCCGAGGAGAACGGGGGTCGCGCCCACCAGACCCTCTCGGCCGATGATCCCAACCTCTACGCGTCCATTCGCTCCGTCGGCTGTGATCGAGGCGACGCCCGTCTCCATGAAGTGGAAGTGCTCGGTTCGGGCGTTGGGCTTGGTCAGGGTCTGCCCGGCCTGCAAATCGACAGGTTCCAGATGCGGCTGGAGCCGGCCGAAGTCGTTGACGGCCATGGCCCTCAGCAGGCGATTGTGCACGGCAGATTGTTCGATGTGAGCCATGGGCTCTTGTCTCCATCTCGGAGCAAGAGCGCACCGTCTCCCAGCCGCCTGCGCTCGGAGCTCGTGCAAACGATCGCTAGAGGATGGTGTAAAAACTCGGTGTTTGCAATGGGTTTAGGTTGCAATGCACTATTTTGTGATATGCGCGGTACCGTACATTCGCAATGAACGGTAGCGTACCGAGCATTTTCTGTTGTTTACCACCAATCCATTGCATGATTTAAAATTAGGCGTAGAGCTTGCGCCTCTCAGGTGACAGGTGGTTCTTCCTCCTGGAGTTGACGTGAACCTGATCGATCAGCAGCCCCTCGTGCTCCTTGCCGAGGCCGACGCCATGGTCGGCGCGGACATGAGCGATGCTTTGGAACAGGCGGGTTACCGCGTGCTGGGGCCGATCGCGACTACCCCTGAGGCTGTGGCTGCCCTGGAAAAGGAGAGCCCCACGCTCGCAGTCCTGGACGTCAAGCTCAGGGACGGCTTCTGCAACACGCTGGGTCACGCGCTGCGCCAACGGGGCGTTCCGATTGTGGTCCACTCGGGTTTCCAGTCAACTGAGCCCCGCGCGGTGGGCTTCCACGGTGTGCCTTGGCTCACCAAGCCGGCTTTGCCCTCGGATGTGGTGGCCCTGCTGGATGAGCTGTCCCCCTCCCGGACTGCCCCCATCAGCATCGAAGCGCCCCTATCGTTACAGCCAGCCCAAGCTGCGGAAGGCAGGGGCAATCCGCTCGTGCAGAAGCTGGAGGGCTTCGTGTCCCTGTCGGAGGCGGACAAGGCGCTGCTGGAGCGGATCAGCGCCCCGTCACGGGTCGTCCCACCGCAGACCGATCTCGTCCGTGAGGGTGAAGCGCCGAAGGGCGTGTTCCTGATCCTGGAAGGCATGGCCTGCCGCCACAAGGTGCGAGCGAACGGTGGCCGGCAGATCATGGCCTACCTCGTGCCTGGCGACCTGTGCGACCTCGACGTGGCATTGCTGGACACGATGGACCACTCGATCACCACGCTGGCGGCTAGCAAGGTGGTCTGCATCCCGCCGAAGGTGATCGCGGAGGTGATGGAGCATCATCCTCAGCTCGCCCGTGCGCTCCGGATGAGCACGCTGGTGGACGAGGCGACGCTGCGTGAGTGGCTGGTGAACGTCGGCTGCCGCTCAGCTCTGGAGCGGGTCGCACACCTGTTCTGCGAGCTCCAGGTCCGAATGCAGGCGGTGAGCCTTACCGATGGCGACAGCTACGACATGCCGGTCACACAGGCCGGCCTTGCCGACACCACCGGCCTGTCGAACGTGCACCTCAACCGCACGCTGCAGGAGCTGCGCCGAACAGGACTGATCAAACTTCGGCAGCGTCGAATGACAATCCTCGACCTGCCCCGCCTCAGGACATTGGCTGAGTTCAAGGCCAACTACCTGCATTTGGGGGAGCGTGCTGCGGCATGAACTTCCGCCTACAACCGGTGCAGGTCGCCACGGGGAGCGACGACCAGGAGAGCCAACTCGTCTTCGTTGACGGGCTTCTCGCGGCCGTGCTGGTACAGCTGTCCGAGCAGCACGGCGAGGACTGGGGCAAGTGGTTTCTGGAGGCAGGCTTCGGCCGCATCAATGATTATCGACCGCCGATCTTTGCCGACCTTGATGCGGCGCAGGCCTGGATCAAGGCGCGCCTTGCCGGCATTGGCGACAGCGCTTCGTAGCGCCCACCTTGCCCCCCTGTCGATAGGTCAGGTCCAGCCTCACCAAGCAGGCAGCAAGCGGACATTCCCAACTTCGGCAAAGGGTCGTGAGTGGGTGTGAAGGCAACGTCTGCTCACGTACGTTGCCGTCCGAAAGCGGACCGGCGGAAGTCCACCCAACCCAGTTATTCCAAGCTGCACCCTTAACCGGCACGCCTCGCGGAGGCGATATCTGCGCAGAGTGCATGACTTAAAGGTGTCCGGTATTCGACCGTTTTCCTGACCAATTGGGGTGCACACCAAACTGTAGGCGTAAACGGCCGTTTTCTTGTCAGGAAAGGCTGCCCAATTATCTACCGTCGCGATATCCCGTCTCCGCAAACCATTGATCAGATAGTCTTTTGCCCAAGGATCTTGAGAGCGTCGGCTCTAAACCGACCCTTGGGATCGACGTGTCGATAGAGGGTTTGGCGAGTGATGCCGAGCTCAACGCAGAGGTCGGCGACCTTGGTCTCCGGTTGACCCATCGCAGCTTGTGCGAGGCGGAGTTTGGCAGCGGTCATCTTCGGCTTGCGACCTCCGTTCCTGCCTCTGGCACGCGCTGAGGCAAGCCCAGCCTTGGTGCGCTCGATGATGAGCTCGCGCTCAAATTCCGCCAACGCTGCGAAGATCCCAAACACCAGCCGGCCATTGGCGGTGGTGGTGTCGATGTTGGCCCCCTGGCCTGTGAGCACCTTGAGCCCGACCCCACGCTTGGTCAGATCGTGGACGGTGTTGACGA
>NZ_VRVH01000391.1:0-3499 GCF_008040095.1 Methylobacterium sp. WL6
TCTGGCCATAGCGCTTCCGCATCTGGCTCATCTCATCGGCGAACTTGCGAACCCCGCCCTGCATGGTCTCAGCAGACACACCGAACCGCTCGCCCAAGGCGCTGAAGGCACGAAGCTGGTCGACGGCGAGGCCCGTCTCCTTCGACATGATGGCAAGCTGCTGCGTGCCTTTCGAGAAGCCGCTGAGTGCTGCCGTGACGGCCCCGAGCGACACACCGGCACTGAGCCCGACAAGGCCGAGCCCAGAGAGCACCGGCGTCATTCCCTGCAGGGCGGCAGTGGTCTTGCCGAGTGCGCCGTTAAAGCCTTCGAAGTCGCGCTTCAGATCCTTGCCGGCCTGGGTGCCGGTCTTGGCCGCCCTGCCAAGGGCCGTCTCCAGCTTCGCCAAAGGGCCGGTGAAGCCGTCCTGGACTTCTGCGACAAGGCGCAGGCGGTCATCGGCCATGGGCAGGCTCCTCAACAGGTGCAGTAAGGCCGCGTTCGGCGGCGACTTCGGCCGGTGTCACATGCCCCTCACCGCCCGTTGTCAGTTCCTCCATGGCGGACCGCACCTCGGCCTCAACCAGAGTGAACACCTGCGCGCGGCCCTGCTCGGGTAAGCGGCTGGCGATGCGCGTGGGCATGCTCAGAAGCTTGTTGCGAAGCTTCATGTTCTGGATCGTGACGGCTGCGATCGCGTCGTCGATCAGCACGACCTTGCCGGTCGCTAAGTCGTTCTTCAGTTCGGTGGCAATGGCGAGCGCGCGATCCTTGCGGGCCCGCTCCTGGGCCGGATCAAGATCGCCAGAGAGCGCGCCACCGAGAGCTTTCGCTACTGCGCGACGTTCACGCCAATCGAGGACTTCGGCAGAATTGAATTGCCATTCACGGCCGCGCTCGCCGCGCTCGACGAAAGGGCAGCCTAAGCGCACCCAATTGTCTATCGTCGGAAGACTACGACCGAAGATTTCTGCAGTCTCACAACGATTTAAGATCCGCCCGCGAGCATCAGACATAAACAAAAAGTTCCATTTAAAAATTTTGCATCGGGTGACAGACTGCGGTCGCGCTTACCCGTATCCCTTCGCCCCAGGACGAAGAACCTAGAGTAAACTATTCTACCTCAGCGATTGCTTTGCAGGGGCGGCCGCCATGATGACCCGGAGGTCAAGGCATCCTCGGCGGTCTCATGGAGCGTGCCAGGGACGATCACGCGCTCGGCGCTGTTCCCCGCGCCACCAGCGTCACCGGGGTCAACGGGCGCGATCCAGATCACCGGGAGTGGCTGAGCTTCCTCAGCAGCGGCGGGCTGCGGGCTCTTCTCGTTGGCCATTACGCGACACTCGCGAAGGCGATGCGGTCGGTCGGACCGATCTCGATGGTGAAGGGCTGGATCAGGCCGATGTTGGAGAAGGTGAGCAGGTGGCGCGGTTCCTTGGACGGGTCCGGCACCTTGCCCACCGAGCACCACAACGCGGGTTCGGAGAACGATGGCGTGACGAACGCTATGCAGGGGCCGGTAAGGCCACCCGGCACCAAGGACTGCACCGTGGGCAGTGCGTTCGGATCGGTGGGTGTGGTGCCGGAGATAGTCAGTGTGGCGCTGGCGATCGGCGCGGAGCCTCGATGCTGAGGCGTGGTGCCGGGAGGATGAAGTTCAACGCGAATGGTACCGGTAGCCATAAGGTTCTCCTGAAGCTCTGAGGGAGGAGACCGCAGCGGGGTGACCCCTCCGCCGCGATCTCCGATCATCCCGCTGGCTTGGAGAGCGGGCGGTCTTGCCAGCCTTTGGATCCTCCGCCCCCAATGGCTCAGGATCAGGCGAGGGACAGGCTGGCTTGTCGGTGTTGGGCTGACCGGATTGCCCTCAATGGCGCGGCTGGAGGCCCTCGCGGGTCGGCCGCGCAATCTCGTGTCAGGCCACGCGGCGCCAGAGCGTCCCGTCGGCGGCGTGGCGCTGATCACCCACCTGGTAGGCGGTGAAGGCCGTGGCGCGAGCGGCAGCAACGACCGTGCGCCCCTCGCTTGCGGGCGCCTGACGCTCAGTCGCGCGGACGGAGGCAGACCAAGCCGCAAAGCGCTCTGCCTGCGTCGGCGTGCGTTCTGCGGCTGCCGGAGCGCGGTCCTTGCCCAGCACGCGACGCCAGTGAGCCTGATTAGCCTCGATGTTCTCTCGGGTAATGGTCATGCGCGGTATCCCGTGTCGGATCTGAGGGGCTGAGGAAGGTTGCGCCAGATCGGCGGGGCATCCCGACCGAGACCGGGCAGCGTCACACGATGCGAGAGCGGAACATGCGGCTCGCCGGGTATGCTGGGCACAGCGACCCTGCGCTCGATGGTCTTGGCGACTCGATGACGGAGATCGTTGCCGGCCAGGATGCCGGCGGGCTGACCGGTCCGACTGTCGACCCAGACCAGATCATGCGTGGTCTCGGTGCGCATCGGGATGGTCTCGGTGCCGTTGAACGGCTCGCCCGGCGGCGCCGGCTCCGCGCCGTCTGGCAGGGCTGCGTTGGCCTCGGCGATCCGGCCCTCCTGCTCGCGAAGCTGCCCGAGCACGCCGGCCAACTCCCTCGCCAGGACGACGTACCGATCGGCGAGTTTGGCCGCCTCGGCGCTGGCCTTCATGCCGGCCTTGCGCAGCGCCTTGCGGCGGGTCTGCTCGGCCTCATGGTCAGCGCGGGCTTCGGCCTCTGCGATCACTGCCGCGGCGTGCTGCGCCTCGGCTTGATCGATGCGAACCTTGGCGACGGCGATGCGCTGGTTGAGGCTGGCCACATCGTCGGCGGTGCCGGTCAGCATCAGGTCGGATCGACTGGCCTCCAGTGCGGTGCGCTCGGCCACCGCAGCGTCGCGATCAGCCGCGATCTGGGCCGACGTGCGAGGGGCGAGGCGAGCGGTGTCAGCAACGAGAGCGTGCCGAGGCAGCCCGAGGGTGACACGGGGGTGAATGGTGCGGGTCTCGCGCACGTTCACAACGGGAAGGGTCATGCCGGCGCTCATCAGGCGGCCTGCCGCATCGCGGGGGCGGACGGGGCGGGGCCGGGGCCGTCGTCGGTGCTGCGGAAGGGCGGAAGCTGCACGCCATCGGCGTTGAGCTGCGCGCGAAGGGCGCGGCGCAGGTACTCCCCAGGGGAGGTGCGGGACTGCTGCGCTGCGGCTGCAACAGCACCGGAGAGGCCGCGCTCGGCCCGAAAACGAACCATCTCGGGGAAGTTCAGCGTGCGGGCAGTGTTCTGCACGATCAATCTCCATAACAAGTGCGACATCTGCTGCCGCTTAGTGTCACGGATTATCGGGATCGACCTAGCGAGATGCAACAATTCGCGTTGTTGTTTGAAATTACTTGTGATGGATCAGTGAAATTCTACGGACACGCAGCGGCCTGGTCCGGCCACCACCCCAGACTGGCTGGGGCGGGTTGGGGCGGACGATCCGGTTACCTTGCCATTCGCGCCCGTGCGCGTGTGCGTGCAGTACGGCGAACCCGCCCCTGCCTGTCTGGGGTGGTGGCCGGACC
>NZ_VRVH01000392.1:0-3485 GCF_008040095.1 Methylobacterium sp. WL6
GCCGGTCGGCCCCCGTGCCGTGCCGGACGATGGTGCGGGCGCGCTCGCAGGCGGCCCGGCAATCGAGGGCGTCGGCATCCTCCGCGAGGCGCGCGAGCAGCCCCTCGACGATCTCGGCCATCGGCACCGCCCGCTCCCGCGTGGCGTCGATCAGCTCGGCCCGCACCCCGTCGCGCTCGGCCCGCCACAGGTTCTCCATCGCGAAGCCGCGCGCCGCCCCGGTGAGGCCGGCATTCACGTCGGGATCGCGGTCGAGCAGGCGCACGAGGCAGCGGAACAGGGCGGCGATGCAGAGCCCGTCCTCGACCTCGGAGCAGCTGTCGGCGATGCGCAGTTCCAGCGTCGGGTACTTCACCGACGCGCGCAGGTGCCACCACAGGAAGCTCGCATCCGCGATCGCGCCCGAGGCGGTCATCACCCGGACGTAGCGGTCGTAGTCGGCGGCGTCCGCGAACAGCTCCGGCAGGCCGGTGCGCGGCAGCTCGGCATAGGCCCTGAGCCGGTAGCCGGCGAGCCCGGTCCGCTGCCCCTCCCAGAACGGCGAGGAGACCGAGAGCGCGAGCAGGATCGGCAGGAACGGCATCAGCCGGTTCTGCAGGTCGAGGCGCGCGTCGGGACGCGGCACCTCGACGTGGACGTGGAGCCCGCAGACCACCGAACGCCGCCCGACGATCTGCAGGTCGTCGATGATCCCGCGGTAGCGCTCGGCCGGCGTCGTCGATTGCCGCCGCCACGTCGCGGCCGGGTGGGTGCCAGCGGCGAAGACGCGCAACCCGTGCTCCCGCCCGATCGTCGCGAGGTCGGCCCGCATCGCGATCAGGCGCGCGCGCGTCTCCGCGATGCTGTCGGAGGGCGGGGTGCAGGTCTCGACCTGGCTCTCCAGCATCTCCCGCTCGGCCGATTCCATCCGCGCCTGGACGGCGGCATGGAAGGCCCTCACCCGGCCGCGAGACGTCTTGCGGGGGGTGTTGCGGGTCTCGGCGTCGGCGAGGAAGAACTCCTCCTCCATGCCGAACCTGTAGACGTGAGCCATGCCGCCTCCCCCCGCGCCGTCCGCGAGGGGTCTACGCGCCGACGGGCGCCCGGTTCAGCGCCAGAACGGCTTGAGGTCGGCCAGCGTGCCGTGGGCCTCGGCCGCGCCCGCGAGCAGCTCGTCCGCCTTCGCCTCCGAATCGGCGGTGGCGAGGCCCGCCGCGAACAGCGCCTGGCCGTCGAGCGCGTCCGAGGCGGGCCCGGACGCATCGGCGAGTCCGGCCATCACAGCATGCGCGGTGGCGAGGTCGTTGAGGCCGCCGAGGTGGTCCTGCAGGTCGGAGAGGGCGGCGGCGAACGCCTTGTGGCGCCGGCGCGCCTTCCGGCCGCCATAGAGGCCGGCGAAGAACTCGGCGCCGTAGCGCAGCTTCTTGCCGGCGATGCGGACGCGATGACGCGCCTCGGGATCGAGCCGCTCGATGTGGCGGCCGCGCTTGGCGATCCGCCGGCGCAGGCGCTCCAGCACCTCCGTGGCGAGGTCGCGGGCGGGCGCGTCGCGGAGCTTGCCCACGCCCTCCCGCCACGGGCCGGCCTCGATCCAGGCCAGGAGGTCGAGGAGCAGGCTGCGCCATTCGGGCGAGGTCAGGATCGCGCCGACGGCGTCGTGCGCCCGGTCGCGCTCGGTCTCCAGGCGCTCGCGCAGGCCGGCGAGCCCCGGCTCGTCCGGGCGCCGGGCGATCTCGTCGGGCAGGGTGGTCTCGAGGAAGACGTCGAGGTTGCGCGCCCGGCCGAACGGCTCGGTGACGCGCTTGATCTCGTCGCCGAGCGTGGCCGCCCGGGCGTCGCCCGCCAGCATCGGCCTGAACAGCCACAGCGCGGTGCGCAGCCGCCGCAGCGCCACCCGCATCTGGTGCAGCGCCTCCGGGTCGCGGGCGTGGCCCCAGACGTCCTCGTTGAGGCGCAGGTGCCGCAGGCACCCGAGCGCGATGTGGCGGAAGGCCTCGCCGCCGGTCGCGTCCTTCGGCAACGGCGCCATGTCGGACTTGCTCGGCCGCGCGGCCTTGCCGTCGCGCAGCGCGAACCCGCGGGCGCTCTTCGACAGCACGCCGATCCGCAGCGGCACCGTCTCGGCGAGCGCCTGGGCCAGCGCGAACAGGTCGGCCGGATCGCCGGATTCGAGCTCCAGCTCGAGCTCGCACAGCGGGGCATCGCCCCGGTCGGTCTCGACCCGGCCCTCGTCGAGGGTCGCCGCGATCCGCGAGGCGCCGTAGGTCACGGGCCGGACCGAGCGCATCACCACGGTGCGGAACTGGGCCGCCAGGTCCGGCGCCTCGGCCTTCGCGAGGAGATCGGCCACCGGCGTGTCGGCGAAGGCCGTCGGCTCCGGCGCCTCGCCGGCGACCGGGCTCTCCCATTCCGCCCGGTCGAACAGCCCGGCCGCGCCGGAGCCCGCCTTGACGGTCTGCACGAAGGCCTCGCCCGTCCGGCGCACCCGCAAGGTCAGGTCGGCCTCGCGGAGCGCGCCGTCGGCGGTGTCGAAATAGGTCGCCGCGAGGAGCTTCGGCTCGGATGCGGCCCCGTCGGCCTGCCCCTGCAGCAGCGGATGGGCACCGAGTGCGGCGAGGTCTGGGCCCGTGCATTCCAGCTTCAGCTCGATCTCCCGCGGCGTGTCCATGAAGCGTTCGTCCGTCCGTTCCGGGCCGCAGCCCCTGTCACCGCGAGAACGCATCGGAGCCACCTCCGATCCGTCCGGATCGCCCGCCGTGTAGCACGCGCAGGGCGGCGGTGGCGCCCTCGGCCGCATCCGCAAAGTTTGCCCTTTGCGCGACCGACGCTTCGTGCAAAAGCTTGGCGCAAGAGCGTGTTGTGCACAATCGACCCGACCGTCTCGCGGGTCCCGCCGCATCCGGGCGGGGCCTCGGCTCGATGCCGAGCCGGCGGTCGCGTCGCGGATTGGGCTGCGCATCGTCCTCGTTCACGGGAACGGTGCGCGTGTTCGGTGCGTCTCCCGGCCATGCCCCCGAACGACCGCCATCCGGGGCGGGCGCGCGGCGGCGACGGTTCGGAGGCACGCCCGGTCGGGACGGTGACGATAAGCGATGAAGACACTCCTCGTCGGCGTGATCGGACATGTCGATCACGGCAAGACCGCGCTGGTGCGGGCGCTCACCGGCATCGAGACCGACCGGCTGAAGGAAGAGAAGGCCCGCGGCGTCTCGATCGTGCCGGGCTTCGCCCTCCTCGCGCCCGAGGGACGCGACGGGGAGATCGACCTCGTCGACCTGCCCGGCCACGAGCGCTTCGTCCGCGCGATGATCTCGGGCGCCACCGGCATGGGGGCGGTGCTGCTGGCGGTCGACGCCAACGAGGGCATCAAGCCCCAGACGATCGAGCACCTGGAGATCGCCCGGCTGATCGGCGTCCGCCGCGGCGTCGTCGCGCTCACGAAATCCGACCTCGTCGCGCCCGACGCCCTCGCCGAGCGGGCGGCCGAGGTCGCGGCGGTGGCCGCG
>NZ_VRVH01000393.1:0-3445 GCF_008040095.1 Methylobacterium sp. WL6
GCGCTGCTCGCCAAGGCCGAGGCCCCGTCCGACGGGCGCCTGCGCGGGCTTCGCACCACCATGCTCACCGATTCCGACCACGCCGCGACGCGGCACGCCCGCGGCTTCGTCGGCGGGGTGCTCGCCGGCCTCGTCGGCCATGCCGAGCTCTACGTCTCGGGCGGCGCCGAGCATCAGGGGCCGGATGGCGGCGGCCCCGTCGCGATCATCGCCGAAGCGCCGTGAGAGGCCGCCCATGACGTCGTCACCGCTCGCGTCTCCTCCCTCGGCCCCGACCCCGGGCACCCCCCGCGCCATCGGCGTCGAGACCGTCGGCATGACGAAGCGCTTCGGCGCCTTCGCCGCCCTCGACGACGTGTCGATGAAGATCGCGGCCGGCGGCTTCCACGCGCTGCTCGGCGAGAACGGCGCCGGCAAGTCCACGCTGGTGAAGTGCGTGATGGGGTTCTACGCCCCGAGCGCCGGCACGGTGCTGGTCGACGGCCGCGAGGCCGAGATCACCAACCCGAAGGGCGCGCAGGCGCGCGGCCTCGGCATGGTCTACCAGCACTTCACGCTGGTGCCCTCGCTCACGGGGGCGGAGAACCTCGTCATCAGCCGCGCCGACGCGCCCTCGGTGATCGCCTGGGGCCGGGAGCGCGCGCGGCTCTCCGCCTTCATGGCCGGCATGCCGTTCCGGCTGAACCTCGACCGGCCGGTGGCGGAGCTGGCGGCGGGCGAGAAGCAGAAGCTCGAGATCGTCAAGCAGCTCTACCTCGAGGCGCGGTTCCTGATCCTCGACGAGCCGACCTCGGTGCTGACGCCGGGCGAGGCCGAGGAGGTGCTGGGGCTGCTCCGCGCGATGGCCGACCGCGGCGACCTCACCGTGCTGATGATCAGCCACAAGTTCCGCGAGGTCGAGACCTTCGCCCGAAGCCTGAGCGTGCTCCGGCGCGGTCGGCTCGTCGGCGGCGGCGCGGTCGGCGCGCTGTCCCGCGACGACATGGCGGCGATGATGATGGGCGAGCGCAAGGTGCGCGTGCCGGCCGCCCGCCTCGGCGAGCCCGACGAAGCCCGCGAGATCCTGCGCATCGCGGGCGTGACCGCCACCGACGCCTCGGGCCTGCGCCACATCGCCGTCGACGCGCTCAGCGTTCGCTCCCGCGAGATCGTCGGCATCGCCGGCGTCTCGGGCAACGGGCAGAAGGAGCTCGCCGACGTCCTCGGCGGCCAGGTCCGCGCCACCGGCGGCCGGGTGGTGGTGGCCGGCGCGCCCTATGCCGGCACGCGGGCCGAGAGCCGCGCGCGAAAGGTGCGGTTCATCCCGGAGGAGCCGCTGCGCAACGCCTGCGCGCCGCGGATGTCGGTGGTCGAGAACCTGGGCTTTCGCGCCTTCGACCGGCGCGGCGACGACCCGACGGGCAAGCCGACCTTCTGGCTCGACCGGGGGGCGATGGCCCGGCGCGGGCGCGACCTGATCGAGCGGTTCAAGGTGAAGACCGCCTCGTCCGAGGCGCCGATCGCGACCCTGTCCGGCGGCAACGTGCAGCGGGCGGTGCTCGCCCGCGAGCTGACCGACACGGTTGACCTCCTGATCGTCGTCAACCCGTGCTTCGGCCTCGACTTCTCGGCGGTCTCAGAGATCCGCAACCGGATCGTGGCCGCGCGCAACGCCGGCGCCGCGGTGCTGCTGATCAGCGAGGACCTCGACGAGATCCTGGAGCTGTCCGACCGCATCGTGGTGATGTCGGAGGGCCGCCTCGTCTACGAGACGCAGGCCGCCACCGCCGAGGTGGCGACGATCGGCCGTCACATGGCCGGGCACCACTGAGACGGACGATCGTCGCAAGCGCGGGCTCAGTGGGCCTCGACCGGCCCCGAGGCGCGCTGCGGCTTCCTCAGGATCGCGACGACGCCGAGGCTCAGCACGAGGCTGACGCCGACGAGCCAGAACCCGTCGGCATAGGCCATCACCTCGGCCTCGCGCCGGACCTGGGCCGCCAGCATGCCGAGGGCGGCGCCCTTCGCGGCCGCGGCGTCGGCGACGTGCCCGTGCAGGCCGGCGGCCGTGGCCGCGAGGCGCTCCTGGGTGCGCGTGGCGTTCACGGTGATCGCCTCGGCCAGCACCGAGAAGTGCATGTGCTCGCGCCGGTCGATCATCGTCGAGAGCATCGCGATGCCGATCGAGCCGCCGAGGTTGCGCATCATGTTCGACAGCGCCGAGGCGTCCGCCGTGTCGCGCGGGGCGAGGCCCGCCGTCGAGAGCTGCGACAGCGGGATGGTGAACAGCGGCTGGCCGACGGCGCGCAGGAGCTGCGGCAGGATCAGCTGGTCCGCGCCGACGTCGTGGGTCAGCCCGACGTTGATCCAGCAGCTCGCGATGAAGAACAGCGTGCCGGTCACCACCAGCAGCCGAGCGTCGAAGGTGCGCATGATCAGCGGCATCATCGGGAACAGCAGCAGCTGCGGCAGCCCGGACCACATCACGACGTAGCCGATCTGCTGGGCGTCGTAGCCCTGGATCTGCGCGCAGTAGAGCGGGATGATGTAGATCGAGCCGAACGAGACCGCGCCGAGCACCGTCATCAGCACGCACGATCCGCCGACCGAGCGGTTGGCGAGCACCCGCAGGTTGATGAAGGGGCGCTCGGCCATGAGCTCGCGGACGATGAAGCCGGCGATGCCGGCCACCGCGAGCCAGCTCGCCTGGACGATGACGGGCGAGCCGAACCAGTCCTTCCGCTGGCCCTCCTCCAGCACGTAGGTCAGCGCCGGCAGGCCGGTCGCCATCAGGCCGATGCCGATCCAGTCGCCCTTCAGGAGCTCGGCCCAGCGCGCCGGCACGCCGTCGAAGGCGCCGAGCTGGATCGCGGCGGCGAGCGGGCCGAAGATCAGGTTCAGGTAGAAGATGTAGTGCCAGGACAGGTTGTCGGTGAGCCAGCCGCCCACCGTCGGGCCGATCGCCGGCGCGAAGGTGGCGGTCAGCCCGAACATCGCGATGCCGATCGGCTGCTGGCTCCTCGACAGGCGCGTGCGCACGATGACGATCGCGGTCGGGATCAGCACGCCGCCGGTGAAGCCCTGGCCGGCCCGGAACAGGATCATCTGCGAGAGCGAGGTCGAGAGCGCGCAGGCGAGCGAGAAGGCGGTGAACAGCATCGTGTTCACCGACAGGTACCGGCGCAGGCCGATCACCGAGGAGAGCCAGCCGGTGAGGGGGATCACGATGATCTCGGCCATCAGGTAGGCGGTCGAGATCCAGCTGCCCTCCTCGGTAGAGGCGCCGAGCGCGCCCTGGATGTCGGAGAGCGAGGCGTTGGTGATCTGGATGTCGAGGATGGCGGTGAACGCGCCGAGGATCGCGCCGAACACCGCGAGCCAGTCGCGCACGCTGGCCTTGGCCTCGGGCCCGCGCATCGCCGCGGCGGCGCTCATCGCGGCAGGGCCTCGCTGACGAGGGCGGCGC
>NZ_VRVH01000394.1:0-3439 GCF_008040095.1 Methylobacterium sp. WL6
ACGCCAGCCTGCTCGCCCGCGCGCCGCGGGCGGGCGACCTCGCCCTGGTCTCGCAATCGGGCACGGTCGCCGGGGCGATCGTCGAGTGGGGCGCCCGGCACGGGGCCGGGTTCTCGGCGGTGATGGCGCTCGGCAGCGCCTGCGACGTCGACATCGCCGACTGCCTCGACCACTTCGCCAACTGCCTGCGCACCCGGGCGATCCTGCTGTGCCTCGACGGGGTGTCGGACGCCCGCCGCTTCATGTCCGCCGCCCGCGCCGCCGCGCGCACCAAGCCGGTGGTGATCCTGCGCGCCGGCCGCCATGCCCGCGACGGGCGGAATCCCGAGACCCATACCGGCGCCCTGGCCCGGCCCGACGCGGTCTACGCCGCCGCGTTCCGCCGGGCGGGCCTGCTCGCGGTCGAGGATCTCGACGCGATGTTCTCGGCCGCCGAGACCCTGTCGCACCAGCGCCCGTTCGCGGGCAAGCGCCTCGCGATCCTCACCAACGGCCGCGGCATCGGCCTGCTCGCCGCCGACCGGCTCGCCGACCGCGGTGGCGTCCCGGCGGACGGGCCGGTGGTCGATCTCGGCATCACCGCCGACGGGCCGGCCTACGCCGCCGCCCTCGCGCCGATGCTGGCCGACCATGCCGGCGACGCGGTGCTGACCGTCCACGTCCCCACCGCCCGCTCGGACGCGGCCGCGGTGGCGCAGGCCGTCGCCGACACGGTGACGCGGGCGCGGCGCGGGCAGGCGCGCAAGAAGCCGGTCTTCGCGGTGTCCCACGGCGAGGCGGCCGCGGCGATCCTGGCCGGCGCCGGCATCCCCCACTTCGCCACCGATTCCGAGGCGATCGAGGGCTTCCTGCATCTGGTGCGCTACCGCGAGGCGCAGGACGACCTGATGCGCACGCCGGATTCGCTGCCGCGCGACTTCTCGCCCGACACCGCGGCCGCCGAGGCGATCGTCGCCGCCGCCCTGCGGCAGGGAGCGGCGTGGCTCGATCCGGTCGCGGTCGCCGGCCTGCTCGCGGCCTACGGCATCGAGACCGTGCCGCTGACGCTCGCCCCCGACATCGACGCGGCGGCGGCGGCCGCCTGGACGATCATCGCCGCCGGCGGCACGGTGGCGCTGAAGGTCGTCTCGCCCGACGTGGTGCACAAGTCCGACATCGGCGGCGTCCACCTCGACCTCACCAGCGAGCAGGACGTCCGCGACGCCGCGCGGAAGATCCTGGTGCGCGCCCGGCGCGAGCGGCCCGATGCCCGGGTCACGGGGTTCGCCGTGCAGCCGATGGTGCGCAAGGGCCAGCGCCGCGAGCTGATCGCGGGGCTCGCCGAGGATCCGGTCTTCGGGCCCGTGGTGGTGTTCGGCCGCGGCGGCACGGCGGTGGAGGTGATCGACGACCGGGCCCTCGGCCTGCCGCCCCTCGACCTCGCGCTCGCCGACGACCTCATCGGCCGCACCCGCGTCGCCCGGCGGCTCGCCGCCTATCGCGACGTGCCGGCGGTCGACCGCGGCGCGATCGCGCTGACGCTGGTGAAGCTCGCCCAGCTCGCCGCCGACCTGCCGGACGTGCGCGAGCTCGACATCAACCCGCTGCTCGCCGACGCCGACGGCGTCGTCGCCCTCGACGCCCGGGTGCGCCTGCGCGCCAGCCCGCGCCGGGCCGGCGGCCATCCGCGCTTCGCGATCCGGCCCTATCCCGCCGAATGGGTGCGGGCGCTGACGCTGAAGGGCCGGGCGATCGCCGTGCGCCCGGTGCGGCCCGAGGACGAGCCGCTGTTCCGGGCCTTCTTCGCCACGATCGACCCGGAGGACGTGCGGCTGCGCTTCTTCGCCCCGGTGCGCGACTTCAGCCACGCCTTCCTCGCCCGCCTGACCCAGCTCGACTACGCCCGCGCCATCGCCTTCGTCGCCCTCGACGAGACCGAGGCGGGCGCCGGCGAGGGGGCGAAGCGCATGCTCGGGGCGGTGCGCCTGCACGCCAACGCCGACGGCACCAGCGGCGAGTACGCGATCCTCGTCCGCTCCGAGGCCCGCGGCACCGGCCTCGCGCTCGCCCTGATGCGGCTCATGCTCGACTGGGCGCGCTCGGAAGGCATCGGCACCGTCGAGGGCACGGTGCTCGCCGAGAACCGCGCGATGCTCGCCGTGTGCCGCCGCCTCGGCTTCGCGCAGAGCCGCGACCCGGACGACGTCGGCGTGGTGAAGGTGCAGCTGGGGTTGCGGGGGTGAGGGGAGACGGCCATGACTCGCACATCGGCTCGGACATCGCTGACGGACCTCCTCGCGTCGCCGCCGGACATCGACCGCGCGCGCATCCTGGCGACGACGGAAGCGGAGATCCGCGCGCAGGCCGTCGCCGACGGCGACGACCCCGATACGGAGGCCGAGGGCTACCGGCTGGTTCCGCCTCCCCACGACCTGCGGCGGACCCTGGGCCTGACGCAGGCCGCTTTCGCCGCCCTGCTCCGGTTTCCGATCGGGACGGTGCGGAACTGGGAACAGGGCCGCACGCCGCCCAATCCCGCGGCGCGCACGCTGCTGACCCTGGTGGCCGCAGATCCCGCCCATGCGCTGCGGGTGCTCGGGACGCCGCGGGCGCCATGAAAAAAGCCCCGCCTCCTCATCGGAAGCGGGGCCGCGTCTCGCGTCACGCGATACGGCTCAGTGGCCGCCCTCGGTGGCGTTGCGGGTCGACTCGTAGAGGAACCAGGTGCGCTCCTCGGACTGGTCGATCCACTCCTCGAGCAGCGAGGTGGTCGAGACGTCGTTGGCCTCGTCGGTGACCTCGTGCAGCTCGCGCATGTTGGCGGTGAGCGTCTTGTTGTCGTCGCGCAGCTCGCGCAGCATGTCGAGCGGCGAGACGTACTCCGCGTCGTTGTCGGCGACGCGGGTCAGCGACTTCGCCTGGCCCAGCGACTTCAGCGCGGTGCCGCCGATCTTGCGGGCGCGCTCGGCCACGTCGTCGATGATCGCGAAGATCTGCTCGCCCTGCTCGTCGAGCAGCAGGTGGTAGTCGCGGAAGTTCGGGCCGCTCATGTGCCAGTGGAAGTTCTTAGTCTTGATGTAGAGCGCGAACAGGTCCGAGGTCAGGACCGCGAGGCCCTCGGCGATCTTCTTGGTGTCGGCCGGGTCGAGGTCGGTCGGGGTGTTGAGGCGATCGCTCTCGATGCGAGTGATGGGCTTGGCCTTCGCCATGGTGGTCGCTCCGTTTGGGTCTGTCGGGGGCGAACGCCGGGCGGCCGCCGCGACGGCCCCGGCATCCCTCACCCGGCAGAATGAGCGGTGGCGGCGATTGTTCCAGGGCCGGCCCGCGGCGCGGGGCAGGGGTGCCGCCGGTGCACAGGCTGGAACCATTCCAGGCGGCGGCGCGGGTCCGCTCAGTTCGGGATCGCGCCCGGCGGCCGCGGGGCCGGCCCGTCGCCGAGCTGCGTCGCCTGCGGCCGCGG
>NZ_VRVH01000395.1:0-3432 GCF_008040095.1 Methylobacterium sp. WL6
GGCCTGGTTGCGGGCGGCGAGCGCGCCGGCGCGGGTGGCGATCGGCGGCGGGTCGCGCTCCTCCGGCGTCATCAGCAGGCCGCGCCGCTTCAGGGCGAGGCCGAGCGCCAGCTGCCCGCTCGCCCAGGAGATCGGGATCGCAAGGACGAGGCCGAGGATGGTCGGCGCCATCCAGAGGAACAGCGAGGTGGCGATGGCGAAGGCGGCGATCCCCGAGACCAGCCCCAGCACCGTGTGCCAGCGGTGGCGGCGGACGATGTCGCCGAGCGGGATCGAGCCGTCGTCGCGCCGTTGCGGGTTCCAGCCGGTGTCGCGCCCGGCGAGGATGCTGAACACCGAGCCCGACTGGATCACCATCGCGATCGGCGCGATCAGCGCCGAGAGCAGGATCTCGATGAGGCAGGACGCGACCAGCCGGCCCGCGCCGCCGCAGGCCCGGCGCACCGGGCCGTCGATCAGCGCGAGGAGAAGGCCCAAAAACTTCGGGGCCAGCAGGATGCCCATGGTCAGCCCGAAGAGCTGCAGCGCGCGCACCGGATCGAAGCGCGGGAAGACCGGGTAGAGGCCGAACTCGGTGGTGAAGTATTCGGGCTTCACGTAGGCCGTCTGCAGCACCAGCGCGATGCCGACCACGAGCTGGCACAGCCAGAACGGCGAGGCGGCGTAGCCGGCGATGCCGGTGGCGAAGTGCTGGCGCGAGGCCGCCTTCAGCCCCGCCGCCCCGATGATCCGCGCGTGCTGGAGGTTGCCCTGCGCCCAGCGCCGGTCGCGGACCGCCACGTCGATCAGCGAGGGCGGGCTCTCCTCGTAGGAGCCCGGCAGCGTCGGCAGCATGTACACCGCCCAGCCGGCGCGGCGGATCAGGGCGGCCTCCACGAAGTCGTGGCTGAGCACGTGCCCGCCGAAGGGCGGCGTCCCGGGAAGGTCCGGCAGGCCGCAGGCGGCGGCGAAGGCCTTCGTGCGGATGATCGCGTTGTGGCCCCAGTAGTTGCCGTCGCGCCCCGACCAGTGGCCGAGGCCGGTGGCGATCACCGGGCCGTAGATGCGGGCGGCGAACTGGGTCACCCGGGCGAACAGCGTGTTGCGGTTGATGATGAGCGGCAGCGTCTGGATGATGCCGGCATCCGCGTCCGCCTCCATCGCGCCGGCGAGCCGGACGACGCTGTCGCCGGTCATCAGGCTGTCGGCGTCGAGCACCAGCATGTGGTCGTAGGCCCCGCCCCAGCGGGTGACGAAGTCGCCGATGTTGCCGGCCTTGCGGTGATGGTTCCTCCGGCGGTGGCGGTAGTACAGGCGGGCGTCGGGGCCGAGCGCTTCGCGCAAGGCCAGGAAGGCGCGCTCCTCGGCGATCCAGGCGTCGGCTTGCGTCGAATCCGACAGCACGAACCAGTCGAAGGCCGTGCCGAGGCCGGTGGCGTCGACCGCCTCGCGCATCGCCTCGATCGCCGCGAAGGTGCGGGCCGTGCCCTCGTTGTAGACCGGCATCAGGATGGCGGTGCGGGTGGCGAGGGCCGCCGGCACCGGCGGCAGGCGCGGGCGGCGCAGCAGCACGGCGAAGCCGAGGATCGCGCTCGTGAAGGCCAGCGCGATCCACGAGAAGGTCAGGAGGAACAGCGCGACCAGCACGTACTGCAGCGCCGTCGGCGAGCCCGAGACCGACACGGTCTCGTACATCTGCCAGCCGCCATAGGCGGTGAGCGCGACCGCGCCGCCGAAGACGAGGAGGCGGGACGCGTGAGGACGGGCCGGGTGCCGCGACGGCGCATGCCCGAGCGCCGGGTCCCAGGCGGACAGGCTCTGCACCGGCATCGCCAGGGGCGATTCCGGCGGCAGGGCGTCGGGGAACGACCGCTCGCCCGGGTGGCCCGACGGGGCGTCGCGCCGTGCGGTCGCGGGGAGGGCGGCGAAATCGTCCATGCGCACGGCCTTTGATCCATCCTCGTCTTCGGAGTCTCGCGGGGCCGGCCGATGCGGTCCGCCGGTCCCTCGAACGCCGCTGCCTTCTACGGCGTCCAGCGATAGAGCCAGGTCTCGGTCACAGCCCGGCCGCCCCGCACCAGGGCGAGGCGCAGCTCGCTCGCGCGCTCGCTGCCGGGATCGAGCTCGAAGGCGACCCGGACGGTCCTGCGCTCCGGGTAGCTGAAAAACTGCTGGCGCGCGATGCTGCCCGGGGCCGCCGCCAGGGCGATGTCGAGGCCGCCCTCGGAGAACAGCCCGTCCCCGGTGAAGTCGACCAGGAACAGGCGGCGCGCGCCCGCGCTTCCGCGCCCGCTGCGGGTGCCGGTCACGGTGGCCAGCGGCGCGGCGGGCGGCTGCCAGCACCAGTGCTGGCGGTAGCGGAAGGTGGTCTCGGAGCCGGCGACGACGGGCTCCTTCGGCCGCCAGTAGGCCAGCACGTTCTCGTTGAATTCGGAATCGCTCGGGATCTCGATCAGCGTCACCGCGCCGCCCGCCCAGGCATCGGCCGGCTCCAGCCAGAGCGAGGGCCGCCACTCCCAGTGCTGCACGTCGTCCTCGAAGTCCTCGTAGGTCCGCGCCCGCTGCATCAGCCCGAAGCCCTTCGGGTTCTCGTCGACGAAGGACGAGATCTGCAGCGCGTCGGGGTTGTGGACCGGGCGCCAGATCGCCTCGCCGGCGCCGTTGCGGATCTGCAGGCCGGCGGCCGAGAAGGCGGCGGCGCGCGCGTCGTCGACGCGGCGGCGATCCTCGGAGCCGAACAGGTAGCTCGCCTGCATGCCGCCCAGGCCCAGGTGATCGATCGCCTTGCGGGCGAAGATCGTGGTCTCGACCTCGGTGGTCGAGGCCTCGGTGCCGGGCCGCAGCACCATCCGCAGGGCGCCGGAGGCGGAATCAGAATCGATCAGGGCGTGCAGGACGAGGGCGCCGTCGGCCGGGCGCTCGATGAACACCGCGCGGAAGATCGGGAACTCCTCGCCGCGGGCGTCGGCCGGGCGCAGCGTCAGCGCGCGGGCGTTGATGCCGAAGCCCTGGCCCTTGGCGACGAGGCGGAAGAACGAGGCGCCCTGGAACACCGCGAAGTCCGACAGGTCGGGGCCGTCGGGGAAGCGGGCGCGCAGGCGGAAGCCGGAGAAGCCCGGATCCTCCGGGAATTCCGGCAGCGCGAAGCCGCCGGTGTCGAAGCTCGCCGGATCGTAGGCGATCGGCCGGATGCGGCCGTCCTCGACCAGGAACAGGGCGACGCGGCCGGTGAAGATCGCGCCGCGATGCAGCGGCTCGATCGTGAAGCCGAGATCGTCGCCGGCCCAGATCGCGGCGGCGGGCTTGGTGCGGATGGCGCCGTACTGCTCGCGGCTGAGCCCCTTGAGGCTAGCCGGGAGGTCGTCGGTGCGGGGGGCGGCGTAGGCGGCCTTGGCCAGCGCGCGGGCAAGGGCGGGCACGGTCGACGCGTCGAAGGGTGCGCCGGCGCCGGGC
>NZ_VRVH01000396.1:0-3428 GCF_008040095.1 Methylobacterium sp. WL6
GCGCGGTCCCGGCGGAGGCCGACGACACCGTCGCCAACGACGGCGACCGCCGCGTCGCGGCGGCCGGCTTCGTCGCGATCCTGCGCGACCGCGCCGGACGCCGCTGACCGTCTCGATGCGGCGGCCGGCGACGCGCCGTGGGCGCCGGCGGGAGCCTGGACAGGTCTTTCGATGGGCAGGCAACCAAGCGGCGGTCGATCGGTTATTCGGGCCACCATCTGCATTGGGAAAGAAGTCGACGCCATGCCGAACCGTCTCACCCTCACCGCCGGCCTGATCGCCGCCGGCCTGCTCGCCGCTCCGCTCGGCCTGACGCATGCGGCCAGGGCCGAGTCCGACCAGAAGGAGTTCCAGCTCGCCAAGACCACCAAGGTCGGCCTCGCCCAGGCGCTGACCACGGCCGAGGCCCAGGGCGAGAAGGGCCGCGCCATCGACGCGGATTTCGAGAAGGCGGACGGCAAGAACCCGACGCATTACAGCATCAAGGTCGTCTATCCGGACGGCAAGCTCGTCGAGTACGGCATCAATGCCGACAGCGGCGCGCTCTACAAGACCGAGAACCAGCCGATCGAGCGGTACTTCACCCGCCTCAAGCCGGCCGATTTCCAGAACGCCACCACGTCGTTGAAGGACGCGCTGACGATCGCCGAGCAGAAGGCGGGCGGCGGCAAGGCCTACGAGGCCGAGGTCGAGCGCGACGGCAAATCGGTGCAGTACGAGATCAAGGTGGCGCTGGCCGACCGCGAGCAGACCGTGAAGGTCGGCCCGAACGGCAAGGTCGTCGGCGACTGATCGCCCCGGTGCGCGGCGCGGCGCCCATCGGTGCCGCGCCGATCCGCGGATCGTGATACGGAGTCTGCCGGAGGCCGGATCGATGGCGGACCCCGAGCTCAGATCTGAACGGCCGCGAGCCATGCTGCGATGAACCCGACCGCCGTCGCCGTCATGCTCGGCATCGCCACGGGCGCGATCTCCCTGCTCGTGTTCGCGATCGTCGACGGCCACCCGCTGCTCCTGGCCAGCATGGTCGCCGTGTTCATCGCGATGTTCGTGCGCTGGGGCTGACGCGCCCCCTCGTCCCGGCAGCCGTCGGCTTCGAAGACCCCGTCGATCCACCGATCTGTGGGTGCGGCGTCGGCCGCGACAGGGCGGAGCTTCACA
Source organism: Methylobacterium sp. WL6 (assembly GCF_008040095.1). Taxonomy (NCBI): domain Bacteria; kingdom Pseudomonadati; phylum Pseudomonadota; class Alphaproteobacteria; order Hyphomicrobiales; family Methylobacteriaceae; genus Methylobacterium; species Methylobacterium sp. WL6. The sequence continues at coordinate 1,162 of NZ_VRVH01000396.1, forward strand.
AGGCTGTCACGCTGCTATTAGACTAAGCCCCGATGGAGAGGGCCTTTTCGTCACTTCGCGAAGGGCTGGGATCGACCGGATTGGCACCCGGACCCCGCCGCGAGCCGGATGTATCCGCCCCAGCCGGTCGCCGACCGCGCCCGGCGCGCCACGCGTGTCCCATGCCTCCGGCCGAGTCGGTGCCGCCGCCGGGCCGCCGGATCCCGCGCCCGGACGCACGAGAGCCCCATCCCCCCGTCGACCCTGTCCTCGGGACAGCGCGCAATGTCGATCTCGCGCGTTGTCCCGTATGGCTTTCGTTCGAAGAGTCGCGCCGATGATGGATCTCCAGACCCTCGTCCTCAACGCGGATTACCGGCCGCTCTCCTACAACCCGCTCTCGTTGTGGAGCTGGAAAGACGCCTTCACCGCCCTGTTCCTCGACCGCGTGACGCTGGTGGCGAGCTACGACGTCGAGGCGCGCAGCCCGAGCCGGGCGCTCCGGGTGCCGAGCGTGGTGGCGCTGAAGAACTACGTCACGCTGGCCCGCAGCCCGGCCTTCACCCGCTACAACATCTACCTGCGCGACAGCTTCTCGTGCCAGTATTGCGGCCTGCGCCTGCCCTCGGGCGGCTTGACCTTCGACCACGTCAACCCGCGCTCCCGCGGCGGGCTCTCCACCTGGGAGAACGTCGTCGCCGCCTGCAGCCCGTGCAACCTGCGCAAGGCGAACCGCACCCCGCACGAGGCCGAGATGCCGCTGCTGACCGAGCCGCGCCGCCCGACCCGCTACGAGCTGCACCACCGCCAGCCCGAGTTCGACCACCGCGACTACCACCACACCTGGCTCGACTACCTGTACTGGGACAGCGAGCTGGAGAGCTGATCGGGAAAGGAGCGCGCATCCGGTCTCATCGGCACCGGCCGATGGGACCGCGTGGAGCGTGCGTCCTGAGACGCGTTCGGGCCGGTTCACGGGCCGTGATCGGGCTCGGAGACGGGAGCGCCGAGGCCGATCCGGGCGCTGCGCGGCCATGTCGACTTCACGATGTCGTCGGTGTAGGGCCCCTGCTCCTGCGCGAAAGCTGTATCGGCACGGCCGAGAACGGCCAGGACGGCAACCCAGCAAAGCCGATGCACCCGCATCATCCGAGTTTCCTCCGAGGTCGAGGGCGAACCCTGGGCTGAACGGGTTCGGCCGAGCGGATCGGCAGCGGTTCCGTCGCCCCCCGGAGGCCGGGTCCGGTCGCGCACCGAGCGAACCGCGGCGCGGTGGCGCGCGTTCGAGCATCGACCGGACCGATCCGGGACGACCTCGAGGATGGAACCGGCATGGCAGCACCGACCCGCATCGTGATCGTCGGCGGCGGCATCGCCGGGATCACGGTGGCGACCGGCCTCGGCCGCCGCCTCGGCCGGAGCGGGGCGGCGCAGGTCACCCTGGTCGACCGGGCCCTGTCCCATGTCTGGAAGCCGATGCTGCACACCTTCGCCGCCGGCACCGCGCTGCCGGACCGGCAGAAGCTGAGCTTGCTCGCGCAGGCAAAGGCCAACCATTTCCGCTTCCGGCTCGGCTCGCTGCAGGCCGTCGACCGTGCCGCGCGGCAGCTGACCCTCGCCCCCTTCGACGCGGAGGGCGACGGAGCGGCCCTCGCGCCGACGCAGCTCGGCTACGACGTGCTGATCCTCGCCCTCGGCAGCCGCGCGAACGATTTCGGGACGCCGGGCGTGGCCGAGCATTGCGCCACGATCGACGACCTCTCCGACGCGGAGGCGCTGCACCGGCGCCTGCGCGGGCAGGTGCTGGCGGCGCTGCGCTCGGAGGCCAGCCTGCGGATCGCCATCGTCGGCGGCGGCGCCACCGGCGTCGAGTTCGCGGCCGAGCTGAAGCACGCCGTCGACGTGATCGCCGGCTACGGCACCGGCGCCTTGCGCGAAAAGCTCCGCCTCACCCTGATCGAGAGCGGCCCGCGCCTGCTCGCCGCCTTCCCCGATCGCGTCTCCCGGGCCGCGGCGGCCACCCTGGCCGACCTCGCGGTCGACGTGCGCACCGGCGCCCTGGTGACCGGCGCCGACGCCGCGGGCTTCACGCTGAAGGACGGCGGACGGATCGAGGCCGACATCAAGGTCTGGGCCGCCGGGGTGCGCGCGCCCGCGGTGCTCGCCCGGATCGAGGGGCTCGACCGGTCGCGCACCGGCCAGCTCGTGGTCGGCGACACCCTCCAGGCCACGCGCGACCCGGCGATCTTCGCGCTCGGCGACTGCGCCGCCTGCCCGCAGCCCGGCGC
>NZ_VRVH01000397.1:0-3426 GCF_008040095.1 Methylobacterium sp. WL6
CCCATTCCGCGGCGGCCGAAGCGTCGGCCGAGGAGGCCGAAGCCGCGCCCGAACCCGTCCTGCCCGTCGCCGCGACGCCCGAGCCGGCGCCGCCCCGCGCCGCGGCGTTCGATCTCGCCCCGCTGATCGCCCGCCTCGAAGCCGGTCCGCGTGCCGGCAGCGGGCGCACCCTCCTCGTCGTCGAGACCGCGGGCCCCGGCCGGCCTGCAGCAGGCCCGAGCCTCGTCGAGGCGATCGAGGCGGCGCTCTCGGGCCGGGCCTCCGCGCTCTCGGTCGACCTGAACGGACCGGCCTCCGACGCCGACGCGCCGGGCCTGACGGATCTCGTCGCCGGGGAGGCCGCCTTCCTCGACGTGATCCAGGCCGAACGCGGCTCCGGGCTGCACCGGATCGCCGCCGGCTCGCTGGAGACCGAGGTGCTGCTCGAGGAGCCGGACGCGGTGGCGATCACCGTCGAGGCGATGGCCGAGGCCTACGACTGGGTGGTCTGCCGCCTGCGGGCGGAGCCGGGCGCGCACGCCCTGCTCCCCGCCCTCGGCGGCCTGATGGACAGCGTGATCATCGCCTCGAACGCGGCCCTCGACGATCCCGATCTCGGCGACCTGTTCGCCAGCGCCGAGGATTCCGGCGCGGGCCAGGTCCTCGTCGCCCAGGACCGGCCGGCTCAGGCCCGCGCCGTCCGCACCGAGCCGATGGCGCTGCGCCTGTCGGCGGCGTGACCGGAGCCCCGCCGTCTCCGCTCGGAGACGGCGGGGCCTCGAGCCGCTTCAACCAGTCTTCATCCGCCGCAGGCGCCGGACGAGGGCGAACAGGCGCGGGTCGCGCTTGATCCGGCGCTTGAGCCGGGTGAGCCGCGTCGCCACGAACCCGTAGGCGTGGCCGCGCAGCGTCACCGGCAGCGTCGCCTCCACCAGCGGGATGGTCTCGTCGCAGACGCTCGCCTTGTAGCGGGCCTCGCCGACGCCGAGGTCGAAGGCGCGGCGCCCCTGCGCGGCCTGGTCGCGCACGAGGTGGTGGAGCAGCAGGTCGCCGGGGCTGAAGCGGGCGATCTCGGGGTCGGCGTCGAACGCCGTCATCATGCCGCTGTAGCGCGCCCCGTCGACCGCCCCGCCGAAGGTCGCGAGCACGCGGCCGGTCGCCTCCAGCACCAGCGCGTGGATCTCGACCGCCGGGTTCTCGCCCGCGGTGGCGGCCGTGAGGAAGGCGCGGATCGCAGGGTCGGCATAAGGGTCGGCGATGCCCATCGCGGCGAAGCGTGCCGCCTTCTGAGCGTAGAAGGCCGACAGGAACCGCGCGGCCTCGGCGCCGTCGGCGGCCTTGCGGTAGGCGAGGGCGCCGTGCGCCTCGACGAGGCGCTTCTCCTTCGAGCGCAGCTTCTTGCGCGCGTCGGCGCTGAAGGCGCGCTTGAGCGTCGATTCGGGATCGGGCCCGAGCATCATTCCGTAGCCGTCGCTCGGTGCCGCCTCGCCGCGGATCGCCAGCGGGTTGACCGCCCCGTCCCAGGTGCGGGGCTGGTGCCCGAGCGCGTAGACGTCGATGCCGGCGGCGCGCCCGACTAGGCCGAGCGCCGCGATCACGTCCTCGGCCGGCACCGCGGCGGCGTCGCGGGCGGCGAAGAGCGGCAGGTGGTAGTTGGCGTGGTCGCCGCCGAGCGTCCGGGCGATCGCGATCCCGCGGCGGCGCTCGACCGCCAGCGGCAGCAGGATGCGCGGCCGGCCGGTGGCATCGCGCAGGACGACGATCCGCAGCGCGCCGGGGGCGGCGGCCGCGCCGGCATAGGCGCGGACCCAGGCGAAGCGCTGGTAGGGCGTGGCGAGGCAGGCGGGGTCGGCCTCGAGCCCGCGCCACAGCGCCTCGACGGCATCGAGATCGGTGAAGACCTCGGCGGTCAGGCCGGATCGGGCGCCCGCGCGGGCCATGATCGCTCCTGCGAGATCCCGGTTCATCGGACCGCGTGCCAGAACCGTCATCGCCCATCCCTCGCGCCGGCCTCTCGCGGAGGCGGCAAACCATCGGTCTCGGGCGCCAGTTCTCGTGCGCACGCTCCTAAGCCGGGGTGTACGGCGCGGTGCGATCGAAGCATCGGCGCCGCCGAAGCGACGACGTGGCTAACGCATGGTTGCGACGCGCCTCGGGTCCCGGGATCGCCGGTGAAACCTCAGCCTTTGTTTACATCGAAGCGGGACAAGGAACGGGCGACGCGGCGTGCGGCATCGCCTGCGACGTCCCGCTTCTGCTTCATCGATCTTGCCCCATCGAGGCGGTGCCATGCTGTCGTCCCGAAACCGCCACCGGCTGTTCGAGGCCGGGTTCCGGGCCGTCTCGGCGACGGGGGCCGACCGCTGGCTCGCGCCGGCCGCCTGCGGCCTCGGGGTGATCCTCACCTTCCACCATGTCAGCCCGGAGGCGCCGGGTCCCTACGCGCCGAACCGCCTGCTCTCGATCACGCCGGACTTCCTCGACGCGACGCTGCGCGAGCTCGACGCCCGCGGCTTCGAGGTCGTCGGCCTCGACGAGGTGCCCGAGCGCCTCGCCGCCGCGCGCTACCGGCCGCCCTTCGCGGTGCTGACCTTCGACGACGGCTACCGCGACAACGTCGAGCACGCCCTGCCGGTGCTGCGCCGCCACGGCGTGCCGTGGACGCTGTTCGTCACCAGCGACTTCGCCGACCAGACCGGGCGGCTGTGGTGGATCGAGCTGGAGCGGGCGATCGGCCGGCTGGAGCGGGTCCGCGTCGCGATCGGCACGCGGACGGTCGACCTGCCGGCGCGCAGCCCGCAGGAGAAGGCGCTCGCCTTCGAGGCGGTCTACCGCGACCTGCGCAGCGGCTCGGAAGCGCGGCTGCTCGACGGGATCGCGGCTTTGTGCCGGGAGGCGGGCATCGCCCCCAGCGCGATCGCCGCCGAGCTCTGCCTGTCGTGGGACGACCTCAGGGCGCTGGGCCGGGACCCGGCGGTGACCTTCGGCGCGCACACGCGCAGCCATCCGATGCTGGCCAAGCACGCGGCCGAGGCGGCGCTCCGCGAGATCGGCGAGGGCCGCGACCGGCTGGCGGCGGAGCTGGCGCGGCCGGTGCGGCACCTGTCCTATCCGGTCGGTGATCCGACGTCGGCCGGCGCGCGGGAATTCGCGCTCGCCCGCGACCTCGGCTTCGAGACCGCGGTGACGACGCGGCCGGGCCACCTCTTCCCCGACCATGCCGGCCACCTGCACGCCCTGCCGCGGGTCTCGGTCAACGGCTGCCACCAGTCGTGGGCGGCGCTGGCCGGCCTGCTCTCGGGCGTGCCCTTCCTCGCCTGGAACCGCGGCCGACGCCTCAACGTGGCGTGAGCCCGGCGGACGCGGTCACCGCCGCCGGCGGCGGTGCCGGTAGGACCGGCCCTCGCTGCTGCCCGCGGTGAACACCGCGCTCTGGCGGCCGCGGCG
>NZ_VRVH01000398.1:0-3382 GCF_008040095.1 Methylobacterium sp. WL6
ACGCCGAGGGCATGGCCGGCGAGGTCCGGCGGCTCGCCACGGCGGCCGGCAGCATCGCCCAGATCGTCGGGCTGATCTCGCAGATCGCCGACCAGACCAACCTGCTCGCCCTCAACGCCACCATCGAGGCAGCCCGCGCGGGCGAGGCGGGACGCGGCTTCGCGGTGGTGGCGCAGGAGGTGAAGTCGCTGGCCGGCCAGACCGCCCGGGCGACCGAGGAGATCACGGCCAAGGTCGTCGAGATCAGCGCCTCCACCGACGCCTCGGTCCGGGCGATCAGCGGGATCACCGACGTGATCCGGCGCTTGGCCCAGATCGGCGGCGACATCGCCGCCGCGGTCGAGGAGCAGGGGGCCGCGACCGGCGAGATCGCCCGCACCACGGCCCAGACCTCGCAGGGCACCCGCGCGGTGTCGGAGCATATCGGGGGCGTCAGCGAGGCGGCCGGGACGGCGAGCTCCGGCTCGGCCCAGGTGCTCGCCGCCGCGAGTGCGCTGTCGAGCCAGGCCGGCGACCTGCGCGGCGCGGTCGACCACTTCCTGGCCGGCGTGCGGGCGGCCTGAGGCCGCCCTCCCCCGTCGCCAGACTGCGCCAAAGGAAAAGCCCGCCCCCTCCGCAGGGGGCGGGCTTTTTTGGTGTCGCCGGCGATCTCGGGCGCGAGGCTACGGAACGTGGATCACCATCGCGGTGAAGGGATGCACGTAGGCCTGGAGCATCACCAGCCCGCCCACCAGGCAGGCGAGCGCGATCGAGTGCCAGAACACGAAGCGCAGGATCTTGCCCTCCTGGCCGAAATAGCCGGTGGCGGTGGAGGCGACGACGATCGACTGGGCGTCGATCATCTTGCCCATCACGCCGCCCGACGAGTTGGCCGAGGCCATCAGCACGCCCGACAGGCCGAGCTGCTCCGAGGTGATCTTCTGCAGGCCGCCGAAGAGCACGTTGGAGGCCGTGTCGGAGCCGGTCAGCGCGACGCCGAGCCAGCCGAGCAGCGTGCCGAAGAACGGGTAGAGGATGCCGGTTCCGGCGAACGCCAGGCCCAGCGTCGCGTCGACGCCGGCGTAGCGGGTGAGCACGCCGAGCGCGAGCATCGCCGCGATGGTGATCAGCGAGTAGCGCAGCACCCAGATCGTCTCGACGTAGGCGGTGACGAGGCGGACGGGCGAGAACCGCATGATCAGGCCCGAGATCAGCGCCGCGATCAGCACGCCGGTGCCGGTGTAGGACATGTAGGTGAACAGGAAGACGGCGCCCTCGGGATGGGCCTTGGCCACCACCGGCGGCACCTTCATGATCACGTTGTGCAGGCCCGGCACCTCGTATTTCCAGGTGAAGATCGGGTTGACGATGGCCTTGAACCAGCCGGTGCCCCAGATCGCCACGATCACCGACAGGATGATCCACGGCAGCCAGGCCAGCGCGATCTCGGCGGAGGTGGCGGTGCGGCCGGTGGCGGCCGGGGCGCGGGGCAGATCGGAGGGAACCCCGGCGCCGAGCGCCACCGGCCGCGGCGCGCCGTAGCCGATCGACGGGTCGTTGCCGCGCAGCGCCGGCGAGGTCCAGATCGCGGCCGGCTTCCAGACCTTCAGGAACAGCACCAGGGCGCCCATCGCCGCGATCGAGGCGCCGATGTCGACGATCCACGGGTTGACGTAGTTCGAGATGCCGAACTGGGCCGCGGCGAAGGCGCCGCCGCAGATCAGGATCGCCGGCCAGACCTGGACCATGCCGCGGAAGCCCGCGAACACCCAGATCAGCCAGAACGGCACGATCAGCGAGAACACCGGCAGCTGCCGGCCGATCATCGCGCCGAGCACGTAGGGGTCGTAGCCCGTCACCGAGGCGAGGCCCTGGATCGGCGCGCCGAGCGCGCCGAAGGCCACCGGCGCGGTGTTGGCGATGAGCGACAGGCCGGAGGCCGCCAGCGGCGAGAAGCCGAGCCCGATCAGGATCGCGCCGGTGACCGCCACCGGCGTGCCGAACCCGCCCGCGCCCTCGAAGAACGCGCCGAAGGCGAAGGCGACGAGCAGCAGCTGCAGCCGCCGGTCGGTGGTGATGCCGGCCACCGATTGCTGGAGGATGGCGAACCACCCCTTCTCCACCGTCAGCCGGTAGAGGAAGATGACGTTGAGGATGATCCAGCCGATCGGGAAGAACCCGGTCACCATCCCGAGCAGCGAGGCGCGGGTCGCGAGGCCGAGCGGCATGCCGAAGGCGCCGACGGCGAGGGCGAAGGCCAGCACCAGGGCGAGCACGGCCGCGATGTGGGCCTTGACCCGGCCGCTGGCGATCATGGCGAGCAGCGCGATCACCGGCACGGAGGCGGCCAGCGTCGACAGCCACGGGTTGCCGAACGGATCGTAGACCTGGTTCCAGGTTTGGACGGGTTCCACGGGCGCATTCCTCCGATGGCCCGGGTTGATCCGCGGGCCGTTGGAGGCGGTGCTAGCAGAGCGGCGAATCCGGCTCAACGCCGAGAGATAATGTATTCAGAAGGTGTTGCGCGCCGACCGCTCCGGCACTTATCGCGAAAGCGGCCGGCGGCTCGGCTCGGCACGACGCGGTCTCGCCGCGCCGCGCGACCGGCCCGTCGTCAGACCAGCATCCCCATCGGGCTCTCGATCAGGCCCTTGAAGGCCGCGATCAGCTCGGCGCCGAGCGCGCCGTCGAGCACGCGGTGGTCGCAGGAGAGGGTCGCGGTCATCACCTGGGCGACGGCGGGCGCGCCGTCCTTGACCACGACCCGCTTCTCGCCGGCGCCGACCGCCAGGATCGAGGATTGCGGCGGGTTGATCACCGCGGTGAAGTGCTTGATCCCGAACATGCCGAGGTTCGACACCGAGGTGACGCCGCCCTGGTACTCCTCCGGCTTCAGCTTCTTGGCGCGCGCACGGGCCGCGAAGTCCTTCATCTCGTTGGAGATGGTGGACAGCGTCTTCTCGTCGGCCCGGCGGATGACCGGGGTGAACAGGCCGCCGTCGATCGCCACGGCGACGCCGACCTCGGCGTTCCTGAAGCGCAGCACCCGGTCCTCGGCCCAGACGGCGTTGGCCATCGGCACCCGGGTCAGGGCGAGGCCCATCGCCTTGATGACGAAGTCGTTGACCGAGAGCTTGAACAGCGGCTTGCCGTCCTTGTCCTTGCCGGCGCTCCGGTTGAGCTGCTCGCGAAGCGCCATCAGCGCGTCGATCTCGCAATCCACGGTCAGGTAGAAGTGCGGCGCAACCTGCATCGCCTCGGTGAGGCGCTTGGCGATTGTCTTGCGCATGCCGTCGAGCGGCACCTCCTCGTAGCTGTCCTTGGCGTAGAAGCCGCGGACCTGATCGGTGGTGAGGCCGGCGGCCCTGGCCGCGGGGGCGGGCGCGGCGGCTTGCGCCGGCGG
>NZ_VRVH01000399.1:0-3378 GCF_008040095.1 Methylobacterium sp. WL6
AGCCACCGCCGCCCTATGCCCCGCCGATCGAGGTCGGCGGTGGCTGGTACCTGCGCGGCGACGTCGGGGCCAGCGTCTACGACCGGGCGAAGTACAGCACGTCCTACGACTATGCCGGCTACCCGGAGGCGAACCGCTCCTACGGCAACGAGGTCGGCGGCGGCGGCTTCGCCGGGGTCGGCGTCGGCTACCAGTTCACCCCGTTCCTGCGCGGCGACGTGACCGGCGAGTACCGCTACTCCACCGGCCTGCGCGGCAGCGAGTACTACAGGGGCCCCGACTACGACAACGGCCTCGGCTCGTACGGCATCAACAAGTCGAGCGGCCACTTCGATTCGGCCGTCGTCCTCGCCAATGCCTACTTCGATCTCGGCACCTGGTACGGCATCACGCCGTTCATCGGCGCCGGCGCCGGCTACGCCTTCAACCACGTCTCCGGCTACGGCACGAACGGCCAGTTCACCAGCCCGACCTACGCCTACGATTACGGCAACCCGCAATACGGCGGCTGCCCCTGTGCCCCGCCGACCTACAACTACACCCCGACCTACACGGTCGACGCGAACGGCAACGCGACGCCGGTCTACAACAGCCAGGCGACGACCAAGTCGTACAAGGACAAGACCACCGGCAGCTTCGCCTGGGCGCTCCATGCCGGTCTCGCCTACAACGTCACCGACGCGTTCAAGGTCGAGCTCGCCTACCGCTACCTGAACCTCGGCCACGCCTCGACCGGCGCCAGCTTCTCCACCTGCTGCGGCGAGGCCGGAGCCGGCGTGAAGATCAAGGACATCGAGGCCCACGACGTGAAGATCGGCGTGCGCTACCTGCTCGGCGGCCTCGTCGCCGCGCCGCTGCCGCCGCTGGTGCCCGACTATCCGCCGGCCCCGGGCCCGCTCGTCCGCAAGTACTGAGACACGTACCGAACCTGCACGGCCTCGACATCGAAGACGGCGCGGATCCGATCCGCGCCGTCTTCTTTCGTTTCAGGGTCGAGACGCACGCCACGGACCGAGAAATACGGTTAAGCCGTTCACAAGATTTGGGGTTTAGGGTCCTCGTCAAGTCGTCCTGCGGGATGCAACCGTTGATCTTGCGTGAGGACTTTCCCCATGGCTGCGCTCGAACGCCGCTTCGCCGCCGCGGCGCTGCTTCTCCTCGGGATCGGCCGGGCCGAGGCCGCCGACCTGCTGCCCCCGCCCCCGCCGATGGCGCCGCCGGTCGCGGTCGGCGGCGGCTGGTACCTGCGGGCCGACTTCACCGAATCGGCCTACGCGCGCCCGCACGACGACACCCGGGCGGACGCGAACGACCCGGGCATGCCGCCGCTCGTCGGCCTGCGCCTGAGCGATGCGGCCGGCTACGGCGGCGGCGTCGGCTACCGGATCACCCCGTGGCTGCGCGTCGACGCGACCGTCGACCAGCGCGAGCCGGCCCGCTACGGCGCCGCCTCCTCGCGCTCGAACTTCGCCACCGGCTACAACGTCGAGGCGGCGCAGGTCTCCGCGCTCACCGCCCTCGTCAACGTCTACGCCGACCTCGGCACCTGGTGGGGGCTGACGCCCTATGTCGGCGCCGGCATCGGCGTCTCGGACATGGGCGTGGCGCGGGGCTACACCCAGACCACCTGCACGGTCGACGCCTGCGACGGCAACCCCGGCACCGGCCTGCGCACCGCCGTGGCGCGCCCGAACCGCTCGGTCGCCTCGCTCGCCTGGGCGCTGACCGGCGGCGTCTCCTACGCGATCGGCGGCGGCTTCAGCCTGGACGCGGCCTATCGCTACGTCGATTTCGGCAACGCCAAGAGCGGGCTCGACGCCTACAACGCCGGCACGCGGCTGAAGGACATCGCCGCCAACGAGTTCCGCCTCGGCCTGCGCTACGACCTCGGCGGCTTCGGCAGCGGCCCGAGCCTCGCCGGCCTCGGCGGCAGCGCCTACGGCAACTGATCCGCGACCGGGCGATCGCCGACGGACGCGAAGCGGCCGCGGGCCTCGCGCGGCCCCTTGCCCTGTGGAGAGATGGCTGGATCGGGGGCGTGACCGCCCCCGGACGGTATCGGATTTCCCACCTCGCGACCGTCGCATGCGGGCGCTCGTCCGCGGCACGGCGGGCGAGCCGACGCCCGAAGCCACGGGCGTCGGCGGTCGGGGTGGCGTCGCGATCCGCGGATCGAAGCCTCGGCCCGGTCGCCGGGCGCGGGCGTGCGGTAAAATCCCGTCTTCGTTCCGGTTTTCGCGTCGCATCCCCGCATTGGCACGGCACGCCGGCCGATATCGAAACCAGCCATTAAGGTTACTCTCCTATCAAGAGAGAACAGGTTTCGTAGTGCGGTCGTGTTGCCGCCCCGAGGACGACCGCGATGCGTAAGACTTCCCGCGCACTTCTTGCCGCCCTGAGCCTGGCCGGCCCGACCACGGCCCGCGCCGCCGACCTCGACTACGATTTCCTCCGCGGCCCCGACTACGACCCGCCGGTCGCGGTCACGGCGATCGACTGGAGCGGCGTGTATGTCGGCGGGCACGGCGGGTACAGCACGACAAGCTTCAACTTCGGAAGTGCTGGACAATCCGACATCGCGCACATCTTGCGGACATCCACGATCCAGAACGAGTTCGATGTTTCGCGGTGGAACACGCTTCGCCCTGGGCGTGCGCACGACGTCTCGTTCGGCGGATTTGCCGGCTACAACATCCAAATCGACGATGCCGTTTTCGGTATAGAGGTCGACTACACGAACGCCAATCAGAAGGCGCGATCGGAGGACAGCCTCACCCGCAACGTGACGACGAAGGATAACTACTTCTACGATGCCTTCGTTCACACGGCGGCGCGCGCTACTTTGGAAGATTACGGAACAATCCGGGCTCGTGCCGGGTATGCCTACGGTCAGTTCCTGCCCTTCGTGACAGGCGGACTTGCGTATGGTCGAGCTCTCGTTGGCGATACCGTCAACGTCGCGACCGCACAATACACCGATTCGACGCGGAACACCCTCGTTGCAACGCTGGTGCAAAGTGGCGGTAGCTTGAAGGAGAAGTTCGCTCTCGGCGGCGCGCTTGGCGCGGGAGTCGATGTCTCGATCACACAGAACGTGTTTCTACGCGCCGAATACCAGTATGTATGGTTCAGCGCCTTCGGCGACAACAAGATGAACGTCAACACGGTCCGCGGCGCCCTCGGCGTGAAGTTCTGAGCGCTTAGCTCGCCGACCGAGTCAGCGCATCGCGCGGCGATCCTCGCTTCCCTACGCGTCGGAAACCCATCATGCCCGTTCGGATCTCGCTCCCCCTCGTCACCCTCGCGGGCCTGCTGGCGACGCTCGCCGCCGACCCCGCCGCTGCCGAGGGGCCGGGCTACGCCGAGGCGGCCCCGCGC
>NZ_VRVH01000039.1:0-27263 GCF_008040095.1 Methylobacterium sp. WL6
AGGCGGCCACCCTGCAGGTGCGCGGCATCCTTTCGGAGATCCAGCGCGGCATCAACACCTCGGTGATGCTGACGGAGGAGGCGGTCAAGCGGGCGGCCACCGGCAAGGCGCGCTCCGACACGACCCAACGCACGATCGAGGAGATCACGGCGCGGGTCGAAGAAGCGACGCAGACCTTCCAGCAGATCATCGCCTCGACCAACCAGCAGCAGCTCGGCATCGAGCAGGTGATGGGCGCCCTGCAGAACATCCGCCAGGCGAGCCAGCAGACCGCCGCCGGCACCCGCGAGGTCGAGGCGGCCTCGGTCAACCTCACCGAGCTCGCAGGAGCCCTCATGGCCCTCGCCGAACGCTACCGGCATTAGGCGCCTTTCAGCGCCTATTCTGATGCACCAGGCCGAGGAGCCCCTGGTTGCTCGATCATCTCCAACAGGCCTTGGGCCTGCGCGATGAACAGGTCGACCTGCACCACCCCTTGAACGATCGCCACGATGAGATTGGCGTTCGCAACATCGATATGAGGTAGCCTACTCGTTTCCCGGCTACGCAGGTCGGAGAGCAACGCCGTCATTTCATCCCGCCGTAGCCGCAGGTCTGCGAGGATCACCTCAGCCCGCGCCGCCTGCAGGCTCGTAGCTTGCCCGCCGGCCAGGAGCGCTACGGCGGCGACATCGATCCGAGCGAGAGCTGATTGCTCAGCCCCCTGCCGGCGAAGTGGAATGATCTGTCGGCTCATAGTCCCACATCCGCCTATCGGGAGACTTGTAGCCCTGATGCCGGCATACAGCCTGCCAACGGCAATGAGATGTCATCTTGCAGGCGGCCGCAATCTAGCGCCTCAGCGACCTGCTAGAGCACCCAATCCGAGCGTGTCGAGGACGCGCTCACGATAGAGGGTATCATCCCCACTGAAGTTACCCTTTTCAAAGCGAACAATCACCGACGTATCGACGCTGGCGAGTTCGGCCAAGGCCTCGACGGAGTAGGCGCATCGCAGGCGGGCAGCGCGCACCTGCGATGCCAAGCCTTGGTGATAGTCCGAGGGTGGATCGTTCGAAATGCTCATAGGCCGACCTACGCAGGTCGGAAGCACTCGGTTTCATCACGGGCCTGTTAGATCGATCCCGACGGTTTTGACCGGGGCAGCCCTAGATCCGTCAAGCCAAGCCCCTGCGCCAAACCAATCGCAGCCTCAAGTGAGAGATTGTTGCTAGTGCCTTGTTCGATCGCCTCGATAACGCTCGGATCGGTCCCCAGGAGGCGTGCAGCGGTGATCAAATCCAAACATAGCTTGGCACGCGCCGGTCCCGCATGGTGGGCAAGGTTCTGAAGTAGGACCCGTTTTCGTTCCGCTGTTTGTTCCATGCACACGGCATGAGTTCCTCGTGAACGACGAATTGCCGCTCCCCGAGCATAGCTGTTTAGGCTCGATATCCGCCTACCTGTGGTTGCTCCTCTGCCATTCCTACAACGCAAGGAACCCCATAGATGCGATATAATCTGCATCGCGGAGGTTTCAGGCCACCGCGATCCGCGGACCGTGCTTGGGTACGTTCGAAGGGCGAAAGTCTTTAAGGATCATGGAGGGAGGGCGTTTTTGTGAAGCTTGTCGCCGTCAGGTTGCCCTGGAAGCAATTTTGGTTGCCTTTTCAACCTGAGATGATTTGTAAACCTGTAATCGGCTATATAGGGACGATTACAGAAATTTAGTCGTATGTAAGACGGCACATGATTGAAACTCGTGGAAGATTTCTTCTGGAAAATGGCAGTGAAGCAACGTGTGTTGCCATTATCTCAACGAGTGCAAGCGTCGAAGTAAGAAAGCGAAGCGAGCTATCAGCGATCCGCCCTGGCATGACAGCAACGTGCTATCTTGATGCAATCGGCGTGGTACCTGGGCGGATAAGCGTAGTAAGTCGCGCTGGTTTCACTATGCTCGTCGAAGCCACTGCTGAGCGCAGAGCAAGGATCGACGATCGACTTGCCTGGCTCCGTGCTCACGCCAACGACACGGGCGATCAGCGGAATGACCCTCGGATCGTACCCGCCCAGCGAGCTGTGAGCGTCACGTTATCAAACGGTCAGACCATCGGTGCAGAGATCGTTAATCTCTCGATGTCAGGTGCGGCCCTTGTGACGAACGAACGACCTGATCCTGGCTCAACTGTGACCATCGGGAAGCGGTTCGCCACTGTCATCCGACACACCGCCGACGGGATCGCTGTTCGTTTCAAGCTTCCATACAGCCCAACGACCTTCAATGAACGCGTGGTCCTGTAATGAGACGGCCAGAGATTGAGCGGCGCAGCGTGCCGCGCATGCGGGTTCTGAAGGCCGCCTAGATCATCTTTCCTAACGGGGCGTCGGTGATGGACTGCACTGTCCGAAACCTCTCGGAAGTGGGGGTGAAGCTTACCCTGCCGTCAGCAATCGGGGTGCCGGAGACGTTCGCGCTACTGCTTGAGACGGATGGCGTTTAACACGCCTGCAGGCTCATCCGCCGAGAGAGCGAGGCGATCGGGGTTCAATTCATTTCAACAACAATGAGTTTTTGACGCTAAACAGCCGTGCAACGAAAGGCATCAGTTCAGCTGCAAACTACCTCTTGGGCTTGTCGTCAAACCGCTGAGGTGGGCATCGAGCTGATCGCGGATTTCTCTGGCCATCGCCAGATCGAGGCGTAGACGGGCAGCCACAATGGGATCAGGCTGCACGCTTCCATCCATGAGCACGGCCATCCGGTCCGTAAACAGGTTGAGCGCGACCGTCTGCCCGTTCAGGACGATACTCACAGCACCTGTTATATGCCGAACAGGAACTGCATCCGGATCGGGGGTAGCATCAATAATCATCCCTTGAATTCCTATAAAACCGAAAGACCATAGGCGAGACGTCAAGCCCTACACTGCTCTGCTAACAAGTCGATGCACTTAGATAGCATCCGCAGAATTGAATATCTAAATTAATGAAAAGTAAAATTATAGCTCAGGTTGCGTGCTTTCTGTTCGCCCGGCGACATTGCTGCAATATGCAACTATCTTACATTGTGCCTGCCAGACAGAACAACTTAGGCGTGTGACATCCCGTGTAAACATGATGTCCGATTGGAGCAAATCAGGGCGTCCTATTCGTCGAACAAACACGGCAGGATAAACGTTTGTGTTGGCTTGCGACGCGCTTGAGTTGTCGCAGTTGGGGAAACATCCATGTTGATCAGGACACTCGCGCTCGCCGCATCATGCACCCTAGCCGTGTCTGGCGCCGCGCTCGCGCAGGCAACTGCCCCTTCTGGCACGACCGGGACTGGCATGGGGACCACCGGCACCGGTGGTTCGACCACCGGCCAGCCGAAGGAACTCGCTACCCCAGGTGGCGCGAATGCCGGTGGCGGTACGGGCTCCACGCCAATGACGGCCCCGGGAGCGAATGGGATGAGCACAGGGACCGGTGCGCCGGGTGCTGGCACTTCGGGCGCCACCACCCCGTCGACAGGCGCGGCCGGAGCACGCTGAGCGTCAGACAGATCAACGACATCGAGGAACGCCTATGCCCGACGAGGACAAGCCAAAGGCTGACGCCACGCACACCGCTGAGGTGAAGGGTCCTGCCCCAAAAATCGAGAGAAGCCACACGGAGGAGACCGTCGATCCGGCGGAACGCCTTCCGGAAGACCCCGAGGAGCAGAACGACCTGGCCTAGCCCCTACGACGGTTCGACCCTGCCCCGATCCGCTCACGGGACGGGGGAACCCCGGATCTCACCAGCGCGGCCGATACGCAACTTGGCCCGGATGTAGGATGGCAGCACTCGGTTAGAAGCACATCACCGCGACGGATGCCGCGGTGTGCCGGAACGGGGCGCTGAGCAGCCTCAGTGCATCTCTGCACCCTTTTCCCGGCCCTTGGACTTTCTGCCGGGGGTCTTGAACGGCTCGGATATCGCCCGTCCCGTGTCGGCAGCCTTAAGCCGCTGCCTTCCGACGCATCTGACCGAGGCCACGTGCTCGCGCTATCTCGGACCGTTGAGCAGAGTAGGCGGGCAGCACCATCGGGTAGTCTGCTGGGAGACCATACTTCGCACGATAGGCGTCCGGGGTGAGACCCCGGAGCATCAGGTGGCGCCTCATCGTCTTATAGGTCCTACCGTCCTCGAAGCTGATCATACCATTGGGCGTGACCGACTTGCGGATCTGTGCCGACGTCGGCTTCTCGGGACCAGCAGGCTCGGCCTTCGCCCCATTGCTAAGGCCAACCAGGGCAGCATGCACGTTGGTAAGCAGGGCAGGGAGTTCGCTGACCGGGACGTTGTTGTTCGAGACGTAGGCAGCAACGAGATCGGCCGTCAGATCAATCATATTGCTCGCTGGCACGTTCTCAGTCTCGTCCATAGCTAGCTCTCAATCGCATGCAACTTGCGGAAGCAGACATACTGCATATATCCCGCCAAAGTGGAAGATCGCGAACGGAAATTTATCCGGATTTTTGATCAATCTGCTCTTTTGGTCAGCCTTTCTGAACCATTGAACGCCTACGTTTCATTCATTCGATGGGCAAAGCAGCATGGACGAACCTGAATACCCCCGGCGATCTCCGCGCCGTAAGACAATGATCATCGGGGCGCTGCGCACGGATGATGGGGATGAAATCCCTTGCGTCGTGCGGGACGTCTCGAAGGAAGGAGCGAGGATCTCGGTGTCACAGAGAGAACCGCTATCAGACTGTGTTGAACTGAAGCTACAAGGTTCTCAGCGATCAGTGCGCATGCGGGTCATGTGGCGCAACGGTCCCTTGGCCGGCTTATCGATCCTCAATGTCAGTTAGCTCCAAAGATCAACGTATGACAAAGTTTCGATATTTTTTACTTGATGCTTTATTTTCGTTCACGTGCCGCAATCCTTAAAGGCAATCATGCCAGTCTACCGCTTAGAATGCATTTTACGCTTCGATGATGGGCGGTCTGGGCGAGCAGTGGATGGCCGTAACATTCAGGCAGACTCCCCTGCAGAAGCTATCGCGTTCGCCAAACTTTACAAATGCAACCACCCTGCCATGGCGCTGATGGCAGCATCGCTTTATAGCACGGGTCAAACCATAATTTGGTCATTCAGATCAGATTTATCTTCGAAGTCAGGATCACCACATACGAGAAATTAACCCAATCTATATCTTTCGTACCGCGCCATCTGCTCGTCCGCCGTCAGTTCCGGGCGAGTGATGCAAGGGACACCGTTATGGTGCCGCGACCTTCTCAAAGAAGCCACAGCGCCGGAGTGCCCTTGAGCATGGCGTCGTAGTCCGCGGCGATCTCTTTCAGCGTCCGGGTCGCGTAGTAGGCCGCCTGCTGCGGGGTGCGCTCGCACGGCCCTTCCAGGAGGGCTTCATACCGGAGCCTAGCGGCCTCGATCTCATCAGGCGTGTAGTGCCTGAGCATGGTCTCTCGGGTAGCTTCCAGGGCGGCCAGGCGCTTGCTGAGGATGGGCGGCGTCACAGGCTCACCCATTCAGTCGCGAGGATGATCGCCGGCTCTGCATCTACGAGGTAGGGGTACGCCTGAAACGCCTCGGGCATGTCCGCGATCAAGGATCGGATCGCCGTCTCGTTGCGGTCCATCCCAGCCACCGGGCCGCCGTTCCGCTGGCTTAGGAGCAGCGTGACCGCCTCGCGGTGCCGGCAGTTCCACTCAGTCAAGGCAGTCCCCTCGGCCTGCATCGCAGCCCGCATCTCTCTGACGTGCTCGTAACCGAGCGCCCGCGCCACGCCCTCAGCTATGGACTGCCTGGGCCCGAGGCCGCCTGCGTGGACAGCCAGGAGCAGCAGCAACAGTCGGATGCCAGGGTTCAATGGGTTGGCCATGGCAGGAGGCGGAACAGCTTGCCCTTCGAGCCGGGTCAGCCGCGTCATCAGGTTCGAGGTCATAGGTGCGCCTCCGCCGCTTCGTCCGGCACGCCGTAGGCGGTGAGGGCGCGGGCGAAGGTGCCGCTGTCGTCGGCCTCGGGCCAGTCAGGGTTCTGCGCCTTCGCTCCAGCCCACTCGTCCAGCGCCGCGATCGTCATCTCGGAACTGCGGCTCTGCGGATCAGGGCAGGCGTCCGCCCCGTACCGCTGGCACAGGGCAGCGTCCGCCCGCTTGATCCGCTGGCCCCACTCCTCGGAGTTCGCTTCAGCCTGGGCCTCCATGTCGTCGTGATCGGCATACCCGAGCGCCCGAGCGAAGCCGTCGCTGTAGGAGTCCTCCAGATGCGGCGCGGCCAACCACCGCGGCCGAGGATAGCCGCCGAGCGCAATGGCGACGGCCCGCAGCCAGACCTGCGTCAACTCACGGGATGCCGGTCCCTGGCCGCCGCGCCCTGCCTGTCCGGCTTCCAGGCGGTTCAGACGCTCGATCAGCTTCGGGGTCATTGCACGCTCCTCGGCCGGTCCAACTGGAAGGTGAAGGCAGCGCAGGTCTTAGGCCACTGGCCGGCTGGCCCAGCCTGCGCACGCGCCTCTTCCGTCAGGATGGCGGGAGACAGATCCCGCGGCGGCTCGCCCTTGACCATGCGGTACGCCCCGACGTTCATCACGAAGGCGTCGTCGCCGTCGTGGATGGTGTGGCCGCGGGCTTTTAGGAAGGCGACGATGTCGCTGACCGGCGTCCCAGGCGGAGCCTCAACCTGAAAGACGAGGTGCTTGCCGGTCGCTATCGGCGCGCAGCCTGCTTCCAGGCGTGTCAGCCTATCTATCGTACGCAGCGTCATCGACGCCCTCCTTTGCTGCCTGCTGTCTCTTCCAAGGCAGCAAGACGCCCGGCGAAGTCGACGGCTTCGATGGCCTTCACGTGCGCATCGACGAGCTTGGACAGTTCGGCGGCCTCGCTTGGAGTGATCTCGCCGTCGGCGACACCCTGCATCAGAGCCTTGGTCGCCTTGGTGAGGTCGGCTGCCGTCTCTATCTCAGGAAGAGTGAAGGTGATCGGCCGGTCCTTCCGAACCGGCATCAGCCGATCCATGCACATTCGCAGCGCGACCGTGTCGCCGCCCAGGGCCATCTCTATTGCCCGACGGGTCAATGCCTCGCTCTCGCCATCCAAGATGGCTTGCAGGGCCAGGGTCGAACGGTTGCGGGCGCCCCTTGGGCGGCCGCTGGGATTACCGCTCCGGCCTTGCTCGAATGGCCGACCGTCACCCGGCATAGGCATCTCCTAGGCGCGAGGATGGCTGTAAAAAGCAGCGGCGAAACAGCCAAGCCCTCATCTCAACTGCTCCGGCGTAAGGTCCTTCAGCGGTAGGTCGGTCGGCCGCCCATCCTCGGTACCAACGACGACGCGAATGATGTTCAACGCCTTCGCATCGAGGTGATGCCCCCGCTCGCGGAGGAACGCTGCTGCATCACCTGCACCTAAGCCATGCGGGCCTTGGACCAGGAAGCGGCGCACCACACTTGGCGGCTTCACGATGATTGCGGTTTCAAGACGCCCGAGACGGGTCAGGAGATTTTGCATGTCAGATCCTATCGAGAACTGGTATAACAATAGATAGGATCAAACTACAGGGGTGGCGGACCGTTGGGTGCGGACGGTGCTCAGGTCATCGGAGCGGTTACGACATGATCGTCCGGTGTCTGGCCTTACAGCGGAGGCTTCATAGGCTAGCCTCAGCACACGACAGTCTGGGCGAGAAACATGTACCCTGCTGTCGGCCGCGGCGATGATGGCAATGGCGCGCTTCGCCGGAGGCTGCCTACATCGTTGGCACCTTACCGGAGCGCGGACTATGAGCAGCGGACACGTCTACACCTTCGCCGAAATCGACGGCACGCGGCTCGCAGCAACGGCGGATCGGGATGGGGCGAACCTACCAGGCGGTCCGAGCGGTTGGCGTCGGCTCGCCAAGATGGATGCCAACGAGATGGACACGATGTCGGGGATCGTCGGCTTAGGAAACGCGGCCGAGATCCTGACCGATATCCGAGAAAGAGGTCTGTTCCTGACGGCGGCGAAGGATGCCGATTGGGTGACGCCAGCGTTCACCGAGGCTGATTGACGGGTAAGGTTTGGGTCGCGGCCATCATTGTGACAGCGGGGTCCGATGCCGTCGGCATGTCGAGGAACGCCACTTTCAATCCGGCGGCGAGACCATGAAGGGCTGCGGCAGCGGCCTGCTGGCGAACCTCTCGGGCGTCGTCGCGGATCTCGATGGTGACGGCGGCCGTCATGGCGGCCTGCCGGGCGGCCTGAATGCCGGCGACGAAGGCGGCTTGCTCTCGGGGCATCATGGCTGTCTGCGCTCCACTACTGCACGGACCTTGGCGAAAGTTTCCGGGCCGATGGTCATGCAGCGCTTCCAGGCGTTGCTTCAATCTCAGCAATCTCAAGCGCGTGCAGCACCGCGCCTGCGACCACGTCGGCGCCAGTACGGCCTTCGGTGGAATTCGGGAACACGGCGAGGTCCTCAATGCCGGTCGGGCCGGGTGCGATCACGCTAACGTGCAGCGAAGGGGCGGTGTCTGGGCCGGCCTCGGTGCGCAGCACGACGTCGAGGCCGGCGGCGGTGCCGTAGATCCAGACCGTATGCAGGGTCTCACGCTTGGCTTGGGGGAGGCCAACGACGTTACGCATGTCCGTGCACCCTCTTAATGTCGGTTTGCCGGGCAAGGTTGGCGTCCTTGCCCGCTCTAGGCCCCTTGCGGCGAAAGGCAGTGTGGACGACCGTGCGTCCATGCGCTCGACGATGCTTCCGCTTGTGCTCGCCCCCATGATCTTCCTGGCGCTCATCCAAGCTGGGGGAGCCGAGGGGGAGGTGGACATCGACGCAGCCGCTCGCGAGGCGCTGTTCAACAAGGCCGAGGCCACGGAGGTCTCGGAGCGCCTGCATGCCGATCCGCGCAAGGCACGGGTCATCGCGTCCTGCCCCGCCGATGTGTTCGAGCGAGAGCGCCCGGTCTGGCGTGGCCTTGCAGTTCCGCAGCGGCCCTCGGAGCGAACCTGCGCCCTCCACCCAGCCGACTGCTACGGCTTGTGCGTTCGCTGGGCGAACGGGCCAGCCTGCTTCGACCTCGCCCAAGCCTACGAGCACCACTCGCTCGATGTCCCCGATGCGTTCGACGGCCAGCGCTTTCACGCGCTCGCCTGCGCGATGGGCTACTCCGCCGGCTGTACGAACCGCGCCGCCGGCATCCGCAACGGGCACTACCACGACGATACCTTCCGCGGCGCCCCGGTTGCGGACAAGCAGTCCTGTGAGTACCGCAGCTTCCTCCTCGACTGCGATCGGCGCGGAGCATGGGGCTGCGCCATGCTGGGACAGTCCTACCGCACCGGCGAGGGGGTGGCAGCCCAGCCACAGCGGGCGCGGGCGGCGTTCGAAATGTCGTGCGAAATCAATCCGAAATTCGCAGCCTGCGCCTTCGCGAAGCGGCAACTGGAGATGATGGACCCTCCGCCCTCGGCCGAGGACGCCGGGTCGGACGCCAACTGATCGGAGCGTGGACGTGACGAGTCGAATTTTGGATGATGCGGATCTGCCACCGCTGGTCACGACAGTGATAAGGCCGTGGGTGATAGCCATCGAGACCGGCACGCTCGGAATGCGAGAGGTGGTCACCTTGGCAGCTACCAGCACCGCGAAGAGCTTGAAGCGCCGTGTCGTGGTCCTTCCACCCGTCGACATGGCGATCGACGCAGCGCTGAAGGCGTCCGTCGGCTTTGCGGAAGCGCTCGACAAGCGAGAGGCTAGAGTGGCCGAACCCCGTGCGGCAGCGCTGGCGGCCTTGGTGGCGGTGATCGAGCAGCTGCGAACGGTCGAGCCGAGCGAGGATACGCGGGCCTTGGGACTTGGATGGTAGGCGAAGGTTTCGAACATCATCGCATCACCTTCGCCGCGATGAAGCAGACTGCACCAGCTGCTGCGAACAGGATGGCTTTGAGGGCCAGGGGGTGGGAGATATCACTTCCATTGAACCGTCTCATGTAGGCAGCCTGCGCACGGACGGCGGCAACGGTCAGGAGTAGAAGGCCAGTGGTCATGGGGCCTTTACCTTTGGAGCCAATGCGGGTGCCGACGTCGGTGGCAACTCAGCGAGATAGGCGTCGAGGTCGGATCGCTTAGTAGGGGCGGGGCGGCCCTTCATGCCCTGTCCTTGTTTAGGATGTCGAAGAGTGCTGCCAATTCCTCGTCAGCAACATCCCAAGTTGCATCGCTTGGAAACGCGTAGGAGACGGACGCGTCGTCCGACCGGCGGATGATCCGCCAAGCCGCGAAGCCGGCTCGTGGCGGCACCTCCCATCCTGCAATTTCGGCAGGCGTCGCTCGACGATGGCGATACTTCCGGCCCAGATTGGCCTTGAACCACTGACGATCGAGGTCGGTCGCTGGCATCGGCGGTTCCTCGTTATTGGAAATCAGTTCGGTGAGGATCATCGGCAAACCTTCCGGACCGCAAAGCCGGTACCGTCGAGCAGGGCCAGGATCTCGTTGGCCTTGGCTGCGGTGAGGCTCAAGGAATGAGGGGCAGCCTAAGGGACGAATGCCGTGGCTGAACGGATCGCTTGGCAGTGGGTCAGCATCGGTTCAGCGACTGAGGTGCAGCCTTCGAACTCGCCGGCTGGTTGAGAGCGATGCCGGGCGCTAACGAGGTTCAGGTCATGACGCGCATGAAGGTGCTGGGAATAGCCGCTTTGATAGCCGCAGGGCTTGGTTCGGTGACCTCGGCGAATGCCGCTCCCTTCTTGTCCGGCCAGATCCGTAGTGATGCGGTGATTGAGCTCGTGGCTGGCGGATGTGGCCCCGGCTTTCATCCAAATCCGTGGGGACGCTGCCGGCCGAACGACCGCGGATACGGCTACGGTGGTGGTCCTCGTGGGTACTATGAGGGGCAGCCAGCATACGGCTACGGCGGCGGGTATGGTCGTCGCGGTGGCGACTACGAGTACGGCGGTCCGCGCAGGTTCTACGGCGGCTATTAAGGCCATCAGGGCTGGCGGTCTTTCGGCTGCCAGTCCACAAAACTGCAATTGAAGGCAGCATGCTGGCGCAGGGTCATGGCCGCGGCATTTTGACGTCGCCAACGGTCTGAGGGGAAAAGCCCGCCCGGTGAGTGATCTCGCGATCGGTGATGCTGTAACCGAACAGGGCCAGCACGTCGCGGTGCTTGTCGGCGTTGGTTCGATGCGGGTGTCCAGATTGGACGTCGGCTCGACTGTCGTCATACCTGCTGCGTGGGCGAGCACATCAATAGGGCCAGCAGCGGCAGCCTTCTGCCCGGGCTGTCAGTACGGCCGTGAAGCGCGCGGACCTTGGCGAAGGTTTCGAGGTCAGCGGGCATCAGCCTACCCTCCGAAACTGCGCAGCGCGATCCGCCCCGTTTCCGTGGACGATCCCGATTTCGGCGAGGACTTGGGCCGGAACCTTCGTCCGCGGGTCGTCAGGCGGCTCTGTCCGCTGCTGCCAGGGCCAGTGGCCCCCTCTGGCTTTCCAGGCCTTCACCCGTTCGCGCCAGACGTCGGTCGAGATCTCGGCCGTTGGCGCTGCCTCAACGGCCTTCGCAGCGTAGTCTCGCCAGCGCTGCTGGTGCAGCCAACTGTCGGCGGTCTTCACAAACTCGGTACCAGCCTTGCCGATGCGCTCTTGCTCGGCAGCGTAGGCCTTCGTGCCAGCAATGATCTCGGTAGGCGTCGCGCCTCGTCGTCGAACCTCCAGCCAGCGCTTCCGGGCTAGGGTCGTTGGGAAGACCGAGCTACGCTTCGGGTAGGCTGCCTTGAACTCGGCGAAGCCTTCCGGGTCCTCGTCCCCAGTGGGGACTATAGGGGTAGATTTAGCTTTAGCTTTAGCTGCTTTCGTTTTGCTTTCCGTTTCCTCCTCAATCGCAGAACCTAATGCCCCCTCTTGATCGTGTAATTTCAATGGCTTAGGCCGTCCACCTTTCCTCCCGGCGGCACGCTTCCGCTCGACTTTTTCGCTGACGAATTGATGCTCCCGAGCGACCTGTTGGTTGCTCCAATTGCCATTTTCCAGGACCCAATTGGCCAGCACGATTGGCTTCAGAACAGCCCATCGCTTCGGGGTGGTCCCAAGCATCCGGGCGAACCGAGCGTCATCGTCGGGCAAGCAGCAGCCAGGCGAGCGCCAAGCGAAGATCTGCAGGCGGAAGTAGGCGCCAGCCTCCTCGTTCGTCATGTGGGCGGTGTCGGCGATATGCCGATCTACGCCCACCGGCATGGTGGGAAGCGAGCTCATCGGGCGGCCTCCGCCAGCACGTTGCAAGCGACATCGCAGAAGCAGGTGACCCGGATCGTCGGACCGGAGCGCTGCTTCAGGATCTCGATTTCAAGCTCGTTCTGGCAATCCGAGAGGCGGATGTCCTCCTCGTCCGTCCGGCCGACCTTGTGCTCCAGGTAGTAGGACTCCCGGAACAGTCCGAGCACCACGTCGGCATCCTGCTCAATCGAGCCGCTATCCCGCAGGTCGGAGAGCAATGGGCGCTTGTCGGGGCGTTTTTCCACTTCGCGGTTGAGCTGACACAACCCGATGACGGGGATGCCTAGCTCCTTCGCCAGTCCCTTCAGCCCGGACGAGATCTCGGTCATTTCCTGAACCCGGTTACCCGAGTAGCGCTTGGACGGCCGGATCAGCCCGATGTGGTCGACGACGATGGCAGCCAGCGGCTTGCCCTGTCGTTCGGCCTGCAGCCGCATCTGTCGGGCTCGGGCGGCGATCTGAGCTAGCGTCAGCCCGGCCTGTGGCTCGATCCAGACCGGAATACCGGCACAGGTGCGCTGCGCTTCGATCAGCCGCTCCATCGCCTCGTTCGAGAGGCAAGTCGCGTCGGCGATGGCGCGATACGAGATCACCTCCCGAACCCGCGGATCGTAGGCGACCGCGGCCATGACGCGCTCACTGAGTTCGTCCCCGTCCATTTCCAGGGAAAAGAACCCAACGGGGCCGGAGTGCCGAGCTGCCGAGATCGCAACGTGCAGACCGACCGTCGTCTTGCCCATGGCCGGGCGCCCGGCGAGGATGACGAGCTGTCCCGGACGCATCCCAAGTGTCGCGGCATCAAGCCTTGGTATGCCGTAGGGCACGCCACGAGGGGCGGTCCCCTGCCTGATCTGATTAGCTCGGGCGAGGACGTTGGCGGCGCTGGCACCGAGCGAGACCCGCCGGGCGTGCTCGGCGAGGGCGGCGCTCGCCACCGCGTCCAGCGCCTCGATCATGCTGCCGGCGGTCTCGGCCGGGTCATGCACGGTGCTGCCCGTCATTGCTGCGATGCCAATCTGCGCCGTCTCAAACACGGTCCGCATCCGTGCGGCCTGCGCGATCAGGCGGGCGTAGCTCGGGGCGTTGCTGACGGTGGTGGCGCCGTGCATCAAGTTGACGAGGTACTGCCCGACCGAGACCCCGCCGAGGTCCGCATCACCCAGGACCGCCTTCATCAGCCCCAGGTCGATCGCCTCGCCGGCATCGCGACGGACGACCATCGCGGCAAAGATCTGCTGATGGACCAGGTCCGAGAAATCGTCCGGCTGGACGAAATCCCGAGCCCGGTCGATCGCATCGTTGTAGTGGAGGATGGCGCCGAGCAGCCCTTGTTCGGACTCCATGGCGTTCGGCGGGACAGCGTCGAGCGAAGCGGTGAGCGCGTTCATCGCGACACCTCTCGCTCGGCAGCCTGCAAGGCTTCGATCAGCTTCGGCAAGCGGTCCAAGGCGAGGCAGAACCCCGCCTTGGTCGGGAAGGGCGCGCCCTGCTTCGGCTTCGACAGATCGTAGAGCCGGAGATCGACGAGGCGGCACCCCGCGTGGGTCACGAGACCGACGCGGAGTTCCTGAAAGTTGTTCTTCCGGACGGTGGCGATCGTGCGAGGAGTACCGGTCATGGGCGGCACCGCCAGTCATCGCGGGAGGGGAAGGCCAGTTCTGCGAGGGCTCCGGCCGTGGCAGGCGGGAGACCGAAGCGTCGAGCGATGAATAAGTCTTGCCGAAGGGGACGAACCGCCGTATCTCTCTGATCGCAAGCCGCCACAGCTGCATTCGAGAGCCCTGCGTTCGCCCCGCGCGTCGCGGGGTTTCTCATGTCTTGTTCCTGCTGTTGAGCGCTGGCCGGATGGCTCGGCGCGGTGATCCAGCGGGACGCGCCCGCCGGAATAGCGGCGCTCAGGCGGCGATTGGCGCTGGCAGACCAAGCATTTCGCGGAGCTTCGCGGTTGGGACGCGGAACTGTCCTGCCACCTTGAGGGCAGGCAACGAGCCGTCTCGAACCGCCTTATAAGCAGTGTTCCGCCCTACCCCCAGAACGCGTCCAGCCAGCACGACATCCACAGTCGGCTCCGTCAGCACCTGCATGATGTCGTCGGACATCTCTCACCTCCCATCCGTCAACAAGTGCGGTGATAACACCGCGCAAATTTATATGGACAGATCCGGCAGGGGTTGGCAAGTGGTTTTTGCGGTGCTAGCACAGCACAAGTTAAGATGCTTGGAGATAGGCGATGACGGACGACGCCGCGGCAAAACGATCCAAGGGGCGCCCCCGTATCTATCCCGGTACCGAGAAGCGGCCGACGCTGACGTTTCGAGTGCGCGGGGGCCTGCATGAGCAATTGAAGGAGGCCGCAGAAAAAAACGAGAGATCTCTTAGCGAGGAGATAGAGGGGCGCGTCGCAATGTCCTTCGAGCCCAGCCGCGATGTAGAGCATCGCGAAGACGAATATGAGAGATTACTGGACTATCTTGGCGGCAAGGACCGTATATGGTTCCTGTTTATTATAAGTAATAGCTTCGGAGCAGCTTTGGATGAAATAGACCCTGGTCGACAGAATGATATTGACTGGACAAAATCATCGAAAAAAATCGATCGATTGATAGATTTTATGCAGAGCAAGATGCAAGAAATAGTAACACTTGCCGCCTCGCAAGACGGCCGATTAGCCAAGTCAATAGCTCGGGTCTATCAGGGGACAAGGGCTCATAGAGCTATGCGTCAGAAGCAGGTTGCAACGGAAAACAACTAGGTACTTTATGCCAATTCAACAGTCTTTGGTATATCTTGGTATTTAATCCCTCGCATGGTATATCGAATAAGCGCAAGACGTTAGCTCCCATGGGTGATATGCTGCGACCTTGTTGAATTGGATCGCAGATGTCAGTCCAGTATCCCTCGCATCTCTACATTCGTGTAGACCGGTCTCTCCGGTTGGCGATCGCGGCTGCGGCCGGCACCGCAGGCGAAACCGTTTCGCATCACGCACGCGATCTGCTTCGCTCCGCCTTGCGCGCTCGATGCCCAGGGCCTACCGGCGCCCCTCGTCTTCTGAACGAGCGTCCGCGCCAGGGCGCTCCGCTGACAGCAAGCCGCCCCACCTCCCGCCGTCACATGGAAGGTTGAGATCGGCCATGGACCCACGCACACGCTACACCGACGAGCTAGAGATTTACGAAAGCCTTGCGGATCAGGTCCGGTCGTCGGTTATGACAGCGATGCCGGTTCGGGTGATCAAGGATGCGGACGGGCACACCGTCTCGATCCAGCCAACAATGAAGGCAGTTTTCCGAAAGGAAGACGGGTCGTTGCAGCAGGTGGATTACCCGCCGATCACCGATGCGCCGATCCAGTTCTCGGGCGGCGGCGGCGTGACCTCAACGCACCCAGTCAAGCAGGACGACGAGGGCATCGCCCTGTTCATGGCCCGCTCGATGGATGCCTGGCACCAGCAGGGCGGCACACAGGCCCAGATCGACGCCCGCGTGGCCGACCTCTCGGATGCCGTCTACATCCCCGGCATCCGCTCCACGCCACGCAAGCTCCCGAAGTTCAATCCCGACGCACACGAGATGCGATCGGACGACGGGAAGCACGTCGTGTCCCTGCACCCTCAGAAGGGGGTGACGGTCTCGGTGGACGACGGGAAGCATACCCTCGCATTCGACAAGGACACCGGCATCAGCATGAAGTCTGGCATGGCGATCGCCATGGAGTCGGCCAAGGGCTTCGCGCTCAAGGGCGACTTGAACGTCAAGGGCAAGGTGAGCCCAAGCGGCGGGCTGTTCGGCAGCGTGTTCCAGGGCATGGCCGGCGGCGCCATGGTGCTGCTCGTCGCACTGCTCGCATCCCAGGTCCGGGCCATCCCTGAGCCGGTCCAGCGCGCGGCCTACACCCTCACTGCCCTCGTATCGAGGTGATGGAGCGATGGGGCAGCAATACCTTCGGCAGGTCTCTGTTTCGATCGACGGCGGCTTCAGCTTTACCAGCGACGGCGACAACGGCCCGCGCGTCCGGTTCGACACGCATCAGTTCGTGTCGTCCACCCCGGCTCACGCAAACATCTACGTCTCGAACCTGTCGAAGGACAGCTATGCGAAGCTTGCGAGGGAAAATCTGAAAGTGGTTCTCTCGGCGGGATACCGCGACGGCGGAACCTCCGTCATCTTCAGCGGTGAGATCCGGCAGGCTCGAAACTTTCGCGAGGACATCACCGACGTGGTGACGCATATCGTTGCGACTAGTTCGGGGAATGCACGCAACTTCGCGACGCTGAATAAGACCCTTGCCGCCGGGCACACGCACGACGACCGTGTGCAGATGGCTCTCAGTGCCTTCAAGCCATTCGGGGTCACGGCTGGGCATATCGACAAGCTCGGCGGCCCGAAGTTTCCGCGCGGGTTCCTTGCGTGCGGCATGGCCCACCAGATGCTCCGCGATGTCTGCCAGGCACGCGAGGCGCAGTGGTTCAACGTGAACGGCCGCTTCCATGTCCTGAAGGCTGCAAACACTCTCCCCGGCAGCACGATCGTCCTGAATAGCTCCTCCGGCCTCATAGGGATGCCAGAACAAACGATCGGCGGCGTCAACTTCCAATGTCTACTCAATCCGCTCATCGTCCCCGGCTGCAAGGTCAAAATTGACGAGAGCAGCGTTGTTCGCGCGGCATTCGATCCATTGGTGGCCGGTCAAGGCAACAACGCCCTACTTCAGTCTGGCAACCTTATGGGCGTCCAGGCTGATGGCCTCTATAAGGTGCTGAAATCCGAGCATAGCGGCGACACGCGGGGCAATCAGTATTTCACGATCGGCGTAGGCGTCGGCCTAAACGCCGACTCCCGCGAACTTCGCTCCATCGGCATCAGTGACGACTTCAACAACGACGCTCCCGCGGCGGGAGGTTGAGATGGGTGAAGTGGTCCCGCTCTGCCTCCGTCCGATAGCCGTGGAGACGGTGCCTGACGTGCCGCGCACCTACGTCGAGATAGCGCACATGTGGACCGTGGGCGCCGTTCGCATCGTCGTTGCGACTTGCCCCGGTGAAGAACGCTCAGGCCCCTTCACGGTGGTCCTAAGGGCCGCGGGCGTGCCGGATAGATCCGTGCTGTCGATGACGGCCGAGCCCCAGCACGAGGCCGAGTTGATGGATTGCCTCGACGCCTACTGCCACGCGATGGCGCAGACGCTGAACTACGCGTCGTCCTATCCCGCGACCCTGGTGCCGCCGTCCTCTGATCCGCCGGAAGGGGCCGCTTGATGCCGGTCGAGCGCGGCAAGGATCTCACGAAGGAGCTAGAGCGCACCTTGCGCGACCTCGCCTCGATGGAGGTGGTGATCGGTATCCCAGCCGAGGCCGGCGCACATGCCGATAGCGGGCTCACGAACGCAGCGCTCGGATACATCCACGAGTACGGCGCCCCGGAGGCCAACATCCCGGCTCGCCCGTTCCTGTTTCCCGGCATCGAGCGCATTCAAGACAAGATCACCGACGAGCTAGCGAAGGGGGCCTCCCGCGCGGTCGAGGCTACGGTTTCGAGCGGCAACCGGACGGCGGGCAAGGCCGAAGGGGCGAAAGCCCTACAGCGTGTCGGCCTGCTCGCGCAGAGCAGCGTCCGCGGCGTCATCACGGACGGGATCGCGCCGCCGCTCGCCGAACGCACCGTCTACGCTCGACTGCATCGAAAGAAAAACAGGCGCTCGCCTGGACCGATGATCCCGCTCATGGACAGCGGAAAGCTACGCGAGTCCATAACGTACATTGTTCAAAAGAAGGAGGACTAGCCATGTCCAACGAGGTTCTAAAAGCTTTTATTGTCTCGCTTGGCTTCAAAGTCGATGAAGCCGGCGCGAAGAAGCAGCAAGAGGCCATTGGCAAGACCGAGCGCGCCGTCGCAGGCTTGGAGAAGACCGAACGTGATGCGCACGCGGCCGGCGCCAGGCGGGCGACAGAGTTGGCGCAGCGGGCCGAGAGCATGGCGACCGCCGCCCGTATAGCGGGGGCTGGCATCGTTGCGTTCGCGGCGGGTGCGGCGCTTGCGCTGAAGGGGCTGGCGGATGGCCTGTCCAAATCGCTCGGCGAGTTCGATAAGCTCTACTACGTCGCCGGCCGCACCGGCGCCTCGGTCAACAGCATCAAGGCGCTGGGCTACGCGTTCGAGCAGACAGGCAGTTCGGCCACCCGCGCGATCGGCGTGTTGGAGAGCTTCGCGCGAGCCCGTCGAACGAACCCCGGCACGAACGCGCTGCTGAAGAACTACGGCGTGGACACCAAGGGTGACGCGTCCACCGTGCTCGGCAACGCGATCGACGCCATCTCGGCCAAGCACCCATATTTTGCGGGCTCTCAGGTCGCCGGCATCCTCGGCATCTCGGAGGAGGACTTCGAGCACTTCACCCGCTACCGGAAGGAGATCCGGCAGTTCGAGGCCGAGAACAAAGCCTTGCGCAAATCGCTGGGGCTCAACGACGATGAAACCGCGTCCGCAGCGAACCGTCTGGCCCGCGCTTTTGGGTCATTCTCCGCGGTTATGGACGCGCTCAGCGACAAGCTCACGGCTGTCATGGCCCCAGTGCTGGAACGCGTCGTCAAGGCGTTTCGGGATTGGGTCGCGGCCAACCCCGAGAAGGTCGAAGTGATCATGCGCGGGATCGCGGCGGCGGCCGAAGCGATGGGAAAAGCCCTGCAGGGTGTGTTGGAGTGGATCGGCAACGACGAGAACCAGCGCCACGCGACCGAGCTATTCGAGGCTATTGCGAAGACGGTGCGCGACACAGCGCACGAGGTCCGGCTTCTGATCGATGCCCTCAACCGGCTCGGCAAGTTCCTCAACCCCGGCAGGGGCGATCCAGTCGGCAAGGCTGTCACGGGTCTGCTGGGCTCGCTTGGCCTCGGGGGAGGCGGTGGCGGCCTAGGCGTTGGCGCGATTGGCGGCGCGAGCTACCTCGGGCAGGAGCCGGCCAACGATGCCGCGAAGCCGAGCCTCATGCGCCGCGGCTGGAATGCCGTGAAGCGCGGGCTTGGCGTCGAAAGCGCCGGCAACAACTCGGATCGACGACCGCTCGGTCCAGTTCCCCAAGGACTGCTCGACAATATCGCTCGAGCCGAAGGCACCTACCGCACGGGATACAACACCTCGCTTGCGCATGGCCGGTTCCTGCCTGACGGCAAGGAGCATGACCTAACGAGCAAAAGCCTCAACGAGATCATCACTCTCGGCAACCACATGCGCCGGCAACCGGGCAACCCTAACTCATCGGCGCTAGGACGGTATCAGATCGTTGGGACCACACTTCGGGCAGCCGCAAAGGCGCTCGGGATGGATATGGAGACGACGAAGTTCAACGAAGCAACTCAGGATCAGATGGCACACTGGATTGCGCGGAAGCAGGGTCTCGGAGCTTGGGAGG
Organism: Methylobacterium sp. WL6; assembly: GCF_008040095.1. NCBI lineage: Bacteria > Pseudomonadati > Pseudomonadota > Alphaproteobacteria > Hyphomicrobiales > Methylobacteriaceae > Methylobacterium > Methylobacterium sp. WL6. Next base: position 19,639 of record NZ_VRVH01000039.1, read on the forward strand.
GGTTCAAAGGCCATCCTGCCGAGCGAGCTGCTGCCGCAGCGGCACTCGCACGCCGGGACGATAGCGGCGGCACTCGCGCTCCGCTGCAAATCGTTATGCCGAAGCCGGCCGAAGGCTCTTTCGCCCGCAAAGGCTTCAACCCCAGCAGCTTCGACGTGAACGCCTACCTTCGATCGGCCCCTATGGGCACGTCCTCGACCACGAACAATCAGTCGAGCATGAACGTGAACTCGCCGACCAACGTGACGATCAACGGTGTGACGGACCCGCAGAAGGCGGCCGAGCATTTCGAGCGTGCCGCGAACCGGAGCAACGATCTGATGGTGCGCAACGTCCAGGCAGCGGCGCGCTAGCAGCCTGCTCGACAGCGGACCGTAGACACCTTCGGCGGATCATCCTCGCCGAAGGTGCGAACCTCGATAAGCCGTCCGCTTTTGCGCCAAAGCATGTCGCACGCGGCGGCGCCAGTCCCGCGGCACGTCTCAGCTTCGGGATAAGCCGCGCATCGTTCCTCAAAGCCCGGCGCGCACGATTTGATAGGTGAAGGGGCCGGCTCCCAGCCCAAAGCTATCAGGCTCGCGCGGGCCGTCCCATAATCCGTTTGCTTCGGGAACGTCGGAAGCCGCTCGGCCGCCACCGCGGGCACGACGAGCAAGGCGAGGGCGACGAGGGCAGCGCGCATCCGGGCAATGTATGCACCGGGGTGCGCTTGTCGAGATGATGGCCCGTCGCTACAGCGCGCCATGGACAAGCTCGACGCCCTCCTAGACCGCCTCAAGGCCCATCAGCGGGCGATGATCCTGGCAGCAGCCGAACACGATACATTGCCGGCCACGAGCGTCCTGAGGCAGATTGCAGAGCTTGAGAACGCTATCGCGGCAGTGGAGGCGGTGGCTGATGAGGAGCGAGATCCACGCCGGCGGTAGGCCCGGTGGTGGTGCGGTTCTGACGCGGAAGGCTTCATTGTACGCAGTTGCGAAGGTGTCGTTCCAGCTCCGCACTCAAGGCGACATACTCTCTGAGAGCCGCCACAAGCTTGATCCGAGCCGCGTCCACCGGCTTTGAAGCATCACGGACGGCCGTCGACCCTCCGCTCATCATTTCCACCAAATTGAGTTCGCCGAACGCCTCCTGGCTTTCGACGCTCGCGCGACGTAGCTCATCGAGGCTGGTAAGGTAGGTTCGGCACTCCGCAGGGCTCATTTCCGCATGGCCGGCCGTGGTCGTCGCAATGAGCATCATGACGGCAAGGGCGGTGCGCATCAGGGGAAAATAACCGCCGGGGTGGCGGTGTCGAGATGGCTCGCCCATCAGCCGTAGCATGCCCTACTCAACCGCATTCGGGTGCAGCGATGGGGTTCCGCAGTAGATCTTCGGCAGCAGCGGGCAGCCATCGTGCTTGCGATGATGAGCGAACCGCCGCGTTTCAGTCCAGGTGAACGTGCCGGGCATCGTGAGGCGTCCATGGCATGCCGGGCAACGCTTCTCTGCGGCGACGAACCGGGTCGAGGCCTCAACGAGGCTCACGACGAGCCAATGCCCGTCGGCCTTCACTTCGCACTGGTTCGGATAGGGCTCAACCATGCCTCGCTCTGGCATGCAAAAGCGTTTTTCGCCAGGGCATCTCGGGCGCGGTCGGAGAGCGGTCGCTGAGGTCCTATCGATGGAACGCCGGGCCCACCGCGGCTTTGGTCAAAGTACATATCATAGGAGCGAACGATGATCGACGCCGACACCCCACAGCCGGGTGATGATCCGACACCGATCGGCGATCCGTCGCCTGCCCCGCAAGAGCCCGAAGGCGACCCACCGCCGAACCCCGCCCCGGCACCGCAGATGGACGATGAGGCGGCGATCAAGGAGACAGAGGAGCAGCCGAGCTAGCACTCAGTCAATCCCGATACTTCCGGTATCGGTTGCCCCTAGCGTCGGTGAGAACGATCGAGGCCGTAGCGACCGATACCGGCATGTAAACCGTGATCTCGTTGGCGGCCGCCACAGACTCGCTCCGCGCTGCATGCTCCGATGCCACGACGCTCAGCGCCGCTACGCCGATCGCCGACCATAGGCCAGCGACAGCAACAGTCGGTATCTTTCGCTCGCACGTCCTCGTAACTGATCTTGGGGCGCCGGTGATCGGTCAATGCAGCTGATCCGTGGCGGTCGATCAGTCCAGAAAGACGCGGACGCCCTCGGTATTCAGGATGCTCCGCTGATCAGCGCACCAGCGCTCAGGGCCAACATCTGCGATTTCCTGCGCCAGGCGTTTGCCTTCGTCATCGACGGCGGTCTGAGCCTGCTTCGGCCCAAGGCTTTGATCGAGGGTAGGCCGCACGGTGCGAGACAAGCCGTCCGACACCTTGTCGTCGATCGCATAGAACTGACGGCAATGCAGGACGATGCCAGCCTGGGCGCCTACGATGCGCACAAGCCCCTCGATCTTCTCGGCTCGTTGTTCATCCTTGGCTGGCGCTGCGACACCAACACCGGCCGTCAGGATCGTTGCAAAGGCGGCGAAGGCGGTGCGCATCCAAGGAGGATACAAGCCGAGGCGACTTTGTCGAGCCCGGCGCCATCGCCTTGGCCTACGATCTCACCCCCCTGGCATGGCAGATACCGAGCTTCGCCGAAGCTTCCGCCCTCATCTTGCTTCGGCACTCATACCTAGCACGGCCAGCGCTTGCTGAGCCGGGCTTTTTCGTGATCCCATCCGACGAACAATTTCACTCATGGTCGGTTCAATGACGAAGACCCTAGGATGGAGTGTTCACATGTCTGCACCGAACAGCCTCAAAGACGTCTACCTCGACGAAATGAAGGACCTTTGGTCGGCAAACGACCAAATGACACGGGCTGTGAAGCAGCTCGGCGAAAAGGTCAGCGATCCGAAGCTCAAGCAGATGCTGGAGCACTCCGTGGGCGGGATCGAGAAGCATACCGGCGTGCTCAAGCAGCTCATCGAGGCCGCTGGCGGACAGGCTGAGCCGGAACACTGCAAGGGCATGGAAGGCCTGGTGACCGAGGCGCTGAAGCACGGCATCAAGGAGGCGTCGAGCGACGGCAAGCTACAGGACGTCGCAATTATCGCGCAGTATCAACGCATGTCGCACTACGGTCTCGCAGGCTTCGGTTCAGCAGCAGCCTATGCGAAGGTGCTCGGCATGTCCGACGCCGAAACCAAGCTCAAACAGGCGGTCTCCGAGATCTACAAGGGGGACGAGTACGCCTCGAAGCTCGCAGAGGCGGTGGAGCAGGCGGCAGCGTAGGGGCACAAGAAGGAGGGGCGCTTCGACTAAGCCAGTGCACTTCCCGCTTCCTATCTGGCCTCGAAGCCTCTCAATGCCCATCAGCTCGGCCGGAGAAATCCAAGCTGAGGTATTTCGTTTTCTGTTAACCAGTTGCCGCTACGCCATGGCCATTGAAGGGGTTCCTCTGGCCCCGACATCACTCAGCCCGCCCGGCATCCGCCGCGGCGGGCCTTTTGTGTTTCTACACGTTCGCGGCATCGATCTTCGCAATGATGCCGTCAAGTTCTACAACTGAAGACCGGTGGCGAGCCATCATCTCCAAAGACACATCGAGCAATTCGCCGCGTGGATCGGTGGCGTATGTCCGCATTTCGCCTTTCTCCATCCGAGCTAGAATGGCCGCCAAAGAGTCCCGCTCGACACGGCACCATTTCTCGAACCAAACCTGCGGCTCCATCCCACTCTCCCTCCAGCCTGGCCGAACAAATCCGCCCTAGGCTTCTTCACTGTTTAATACAGCAACATCACTTCAAAGTATCGAGATGGTCGAACGAGGGAGCTGGCGTTAGATCAAAATGGTTTACCTTGGTTTCCGCACCGAGGGTTACGCCAGCGGTCTCAGCGAAGCTCTCTGCTAGCGAACGGATTTTATCGCGAGCCTGCCTCTCGATCTCGGTGCTGGATCCGCCCTCAATCTTGATGAAGACGGACCCTGTAAGTCGTCCCTCGTCGGTGATGAGAACGAAGTTAAACCGGCCGGACCGGCTGCGCCGGACAACGTAGTGAGGCTTTGCCAATTCACACCCTCAGCGTGTGCCATGTTTAGCTCATACGTCGTGAAGACCAGTCGAGTTTCGCCCCAACGAAAAAAGCGCGCCGGGTGAGGGCGCGCCAAGGATTGTGCTCGTGGGCTTAAGAGCGACCACGCCCTTGGTACACACCACTGTAGCCAAGCACGGTCTCTACAAAGGTACACCCGCCCCCGCCGTGCGCTTGGGCTTATAGGCCACAGCGTCGTTGTCAGTCAGGAAGCCCACGCCAAGGCGATCTGTGTGACAGGCTAACGAGAGGCTCAACTCACAGGCCCGTTGTTTCATCCTGAAAAGGAGCAACGGAGGAGAGCGTATCAATGATCGTGACCATCGGACCCATCCGTTGCGCGGCGAGCTGCTTCTTTCGCCAGAGCGTGCAGCAAGGCTTTGGTGAACGCCTGCATTTCCGGTGTGCCACACTCCATCACCGCTTCATGCGCTTTGCGGCACGCATCAACCATCTCATCGAATTCAGTGTCGTCGACCATAGGCGGGACTCGATCACACGCGCAGATTGCGCGCCATCGAAATACGCCCGGTCAACGACGCTTGATATAATCTATGATTGTATGCAGCATGCAGGTACCCGCCGGTCGTGGAGGTTGGCATGCATCATCCAGCGTGGGCTTCGCCGATCGGTGCACGGAAGCGCAGCAGAGCCCAAGACGCGTTGCGACGGATCGCCCAGTCCCTTGACGTTCCAGTCGAAGTGCTGATGCAGAATGCGCAAAGCGAATTTTATCCTGACGCCACCGCGGAAATGGTTCGATTGTGGTTCAAAATTTGGTCCCAGGAAGGACGGGACGTGGTCCTAAAAGTGATCCGTGAAATTGCACAAAAAGCCGAAGCCGAGTTGGAATAACGCTTGCTGTCTATTTTAGGGCGAAAATCTTGGCAGCCTCACTCTCGGAAGCCGCAACGCTCCGCTTCCTGCCGCAGAACACTAAGAACGCGCTGGCGCCCTTGAGGGTCTTCAATCTTTGACCACAGCCGCAATAAGGTAGTTGCTTCGGTGGCCTCAATCTCCGGCGCCCCATTAAATAGCACCTCAGGCTCAACGCCTAGAGCATGAGCGATCGCTTGCAGCTGAGGATTATCAATCTTGGCCATATTTTACTTACTACGGCAGGACGCGAAAGTTTCACGTCTGAATGCAAAATTCAATCCCGCCCGATCACGGTTCCGTTACCCCAGCGCTTCTGGGTGATGTTGCTGCATGATATCACCTAATAGTGGCGGGGCTTTTCTGCATTCCAGCCGCCCTGCAGGCTCTCGGCGAAGTCGTCCGGCACCTTGCCGAACTGTCCAAGGATTGTAGCGCTTTCCAGCTCACCCGTCTCATCGTCGGCGACGATCTTGAGGGCGGCGGTACCAGACATCCAGCCAGCCATGGCTTCGACTTTTTTCAGTGCACGCAGTCAGTAGGGGCTACCTCGCGACGCCGGGGATCAGGCGCTTCCGCTTGATGGTGAACATCTGCACCACGAACGTCGTCTTCATCCCCACGCGCGCCTCCCCTTCGCAGGCCTGATCTACCAGACTCGATAAAAAGCCGCTTTCGAGTGTTGTGGTCCGAGACAGCATGAACGTTCAGATCGTTGCAGTTGGCACCCATGGCGACGTTCTTCCCATGGTAGCAATCGGCGTCGAGCTGGCGAGCCGCGGCCACGTGGTGGCGCTCGCCGCGCCTGCTCCGTTTGCGGCCTTGGCTGCGCGAGCAGGGCTCGTATTCCATGCGCTGTGCACGGAGGCCGAGTACGATCGCCTAATCGGCACACCGAACCTGTGGCGACCGTGGCGCGGCGTCCAAGCGATGTTCGAAGCTGTCGCCACGCTGACTGAGCCGACCTATCGCTGGCTTATTGGACAACAGGCAATGGACGGGGGCGTAGTGGTCGCTTCCACCCTCAGTCTCGGCGCCCGTGTGGCGCAGGACAAGCTCGCGCTGCCCGTCGTGGTTGTCCACGTGGCGCCCTTCCTGATGGAAAGCCGTCATGCGCCGCCGCGCCTACCCGGCCTGCCGTTGCCGCGCCTCCTGCCGGCGAGGCTCCGCCATTGGATCGGCAGGGGGGCTGACCGCTACGTGATTAGCCCCGCAGCGCTCCCCACTCTGAACGCCTTCCGGGGCACCCTCGACCTTCCGCCGGTGCGGCGGTTGCGCCACTGGTGGAACCTCGCGCCGACCCTCATCCTGATGTTTCCCGGCTGGTACGCGCCGTCGCAGCCGGATTGGCCAGCACACGCCCTTCAGGTCGGGTTCCCGGCTGCCGACCAATGTGGCGACACCCCGGAGCTTCCGAAGGACCTTGTCACCTTCCTGCGTGCCGGGTCGGCGCCGCTGGTCTTCACCTATGGTTCGGGCATGCGGCAGGGGCGCTCGTTCTTCGATACAGCGTTGCAGATCTGCCGGCAGATGGGCCGCCGGGGCGTATTCCTGGCGCCTCAAACTGGGCAGGTCCCGCCAAACCTATCGCCGGACGTGATCCATGTGCCCTACGCTCCTCTCACGGCCCTGCTGCCGCACGCTGCTGCCTTGATCCACCACGGCGGCATCGGCACCGTGGCATTGGGGCTCCGAGCTGGCGTACCGCAGCTTGTCGTGCCGGTGGCGTTCAACCATTTCGATGAGGCGCGCCGGCTCAAGGCGCTTGGTGTGGGCGCCGGTCTGTCACGGAGCCGCTTTACCCCTGCCCGAGGGGCACGGGTGCTCGACCATCTGCTCGCGAGCCGCCATGTCGCTGCGGCATGCCAGTTGCTGCACATGCAGGCTGCGGCCGACGACGGCATTAGCGACGCCTGTGACGCGATCGAGCGTGCAGGCGGTTTTCAAGCTGCGAAGCGCTGACTTGCGGGGGTGTGCCCCGATCCAGCTGTCCCATAGGCAGCGAGTACGTGGAGCGAGAAGTTCGAGATGCGGACGACGCGCTACGCGACGTAGGTTGCCGAGCTGCCAACGGCATGGGCATGAGGCTCCCCGCTACTGCGCGTCGTCGGCACCAACCAACCGCACAGTCGCACCTAGCCGGCTCCGGTCGAGCCCCTTCGCAACGTAGCGATCATCCGCCCGGGTAACCCACATCGGCGCTGGAGCACGCCCCAAGATGCTCAGATTGCCCCGCACAGCCTGTTCGAGCTGCATCCGCACCGCGCCATCAGCAAGCGCGGCAAGACCGCCCACGGTGCCGATCACGAGGATGCTGTGGGTGATGATTGAAGTGAGGGTGAGCCTCGAGTGATCCCAGGTCCTGTATGACTGCTGCAGGATCACAGGGAACGAGATGCAACTCGGTAGGCACACTTGGCGGGTATGCGGCATCGTTGGGAACGGTCATTCGCATCAGGAGGTTGCCCGCTGCATACTTGGGAGAAACGAAATGCTGACGGGTAGCTTGCTGTGGCTGATCGGGGTGCCGATCCCGGTCATTCTCCTGGCGTGGTTCTTCTTCTTCCGCGGCCGGTAGCTGGTGGCCTCATAGACAAGGCGGCCCCGAAGACGCAGGCTCTCCTCAAAGGGGAGCCTGCTCGATCCTCAGTAGGCCCGTGACCGGGGCGGCGGGGGCGGGGG